>JAUZQL010000161.1 GCA_030950975.1 Mariprofundaceae bacterium
GTGCAAGCCGCAGTGAAGTCGATTTATTTGGTTTGTTGTTTGGAAATATTTTGACAGTGAGTGATTCCGAGTGGCATTGGTTATTATTTATCGGTAGCATGATTATGCTTGTGTTTGGATGGATGGCACGTGCTTGGTGGAGTATTGCCTTTGATGCCACAACGGCTTTAGCCAGTGGACTGCCTGTTGGTGTGTTGAGTTTATGTTTGTATGGCACAGTTGGGCTGACTGTGGTGATGTGTGTCAAATTGGCAGGTATCGTTTTAACGACTGGTTTGATGGTGTTGCCTGCAACATGTGCATGGTTTTGGGGACGTTCATTTCTGGGTTTATGGATTATGAGTATGCTGATTGCGTTGATTGCGACGCTATTCGGATTATTTGTTTCTTATACCTATGATTGGCCATCAGGGGCAACTATTGTCTTAACACTTTGCATCATCTTTATCATTAGCTGGGGGGCAACATGGAAACAACAACAGAGGCGGTAAGACCAAAAGGGATTAAAGCGGGCATTATCATACGTTTATTGGCAAGTGCTTATGATTTAACTATTTTATTTGGTTTGTTATTTATGGCATTTGCGCTATGGACTTTGCTTGATTCCAATATGTCCAATACACCGAAACCATTGCAGTATTTACTATCTTGCGGCATTGCTTTTGCCTACTTCGTAGGTTTTTGGAGCAAAGCGGGTTTCACCACAGGTATGCGCCCTTGGAAATTACAAGTTGCCATGTTGGATACAGGTGATTTACCCTCTCTTGCATCTGCCAGTATTCGCTTTGTAGCATTGGGAATCACATGGGCTGCGCTGGTCGTAACATTCTTTCAACTCAACCTTTATGTCGCTACAGGACATATCAATCGCCCTGTGTTTGCCATTGCATCCATCATACCTGCTTTGAGTATGTTGATGATGATTTTAACACCCCAACGTCAAGCTTTGCATGATATTCTTTCGGGAACAAGTGTGTTTCGGGTGAAAAAACCTTAGTTGTCATTGTTTTATTATCGTTGGCATTGCAAGCAATAAAAAGTACTGCGCCCTGATTGGGTGATGCGTCGAATGATTCCACCACAATGTAAACAAGCTTCCCCTTCTCTTCCATAGACCTTAAATTCATGTGAAAAATAGCCAGGTTTTCCATCGACTTTTACAAAGTCACTGATGCTGCTACCACCAGCTTGAATGGCTGCATGTAAGACTTCTTGAATGCTGATGACGAGTTGATTGATTCTCTTTTTTGAAATATTTTTAGCCAATCGTTTGGGATGAATAGCTGCTAAAAATAGCGACTCAGAGGCATAAATATTACCCACACCGACAACCGTAGATGCGTCCATAATCAACACTTTAATCGCAACTTTTCGCTGCTGACATACTTCATATAGATATTCAACATGAAAATCATGTGATAAGGGTTCTGGTCCTAAAACGTTCGCCCATTTTGATTGAAGCCATGAATCTTCTGTAAAAATATTGGCATAACCAAAACGACGAGCATCACGGTATCGCAAACTACAACCATCTTGAAAATCAAAACGTACATGTTCATGCAGTCCTGCTTCAATAGATTGGTCTAAAACATGAAATTGACCTGTCATACCTAAATGCCAACATAATATGCGTCGTTGATGATCGGCACATAAAAAGTGTATCAAAATATATTTAGATCGCCGACAAATTTTTTCAAGGTATGCACCATGAAGTATCGAAAAATCAGGGAACGGATAACGCAAACCAGCACGAAACGTACGCACTCTATTGAGTTGTTTATCCTTGAGTAAGGGCTCAAGACCTCGACAGACTACTTCAACTTCAGGAAGTTCAGGCATCACTCACTTTCCTTTCAATCAATATCACTTGCGACTCCATAAATTTGACGACATAGTTCATAATATATGGCGATGATAACAAACAACGAAGCAGATGAGCTGAATGCTAAAACATTTCAACTTTTGTCGATGCTTTATCCTGATGAGCTGCACTTTTTACAATCCGTGAGTAAGCTTATAGATGTTCCTGCTGATACAGCTGTAATCACAGAAGGACAAGATAATCAGACTTTATACCTTGTAAAATCGGGCGTTTTACATGTCAGTAAACAGCATCATGGTGTTACCTTTGAAATTGGTGCAATTACACCCGGTGAAGTTTTTGGCGAAGCATCTATTCTGTATCGTACTACAGCAGGGGCCAATGTTCGTAGCATTGAAGCGTGTCAATTATACGTCATTGATGTGTCTTATTTTCAAGAGCTTATTCAAAATAATAGTCGTTTTAACCATGCTATCCAACAACTTTCAGAACGCCGTTCTGCGGCAGGGGCGTTGGCAATTAACTCTATTTTTAGTCAATTACCACAAATCATTCGTGAAATAATGTTGTACAATGGTGAATATCTTAGCCTAAAAAAAGGCGATGTTCTTTTTTGCGAAGGTAAAACCAATACAGAGGCTGTTTACCTTATTTTAAATGGTAACGCAGAAGTATCGATTCAACATCCTGCTCAACCCTCTGAAAGAATTGTCTTTGCAAACTTAACATCAGGTGATGAAGTGGGTGAAATTCCGATTATTACACACAAAGCACACGCTGCTACCGTCATAGCAACATCACCGCTGCGTTTGTTTAAAATAAGCGCACAATCTATTCAGCTATGGCTTCAGAGATATTCAGATTTTGAACGTGCTTTACATCATGCTGTTCAAAATAAATTGCAACGTAATCTTGAAGCATTACGTCAGAAAAAATAAACGTCGCCACGGCTATTGCTAGGCTCTCAGTAAATTTCTAACCCCTCACCAAGTGAATAACTAACCAGCCTAACATCACGCCGATAATGCCCATCACACGCAAAGATGCAGGTGGAATATCTGGAAGTCTTCGCATCATCTCAATCATTTGATTGGGAAAGAGGGCATATACTGCACCCTCTAATAACATGACCAAGCCCAAAGCAATCCATAAATCCTGCATCTTTACTTTATCTCCAATAATTTACCGTGATTTTTCAAAGAAGTTAAAGAACTCAGAGCTTGGAGAAATTACCAAACGTGAACCTTCACCAATTGATTTTTTATAGGATTCCAATGAACGTGAGAAAGCATAAAATTTTGGATCTTCCTGATAAGCTTTCGCATACACTTTAGAGGCTTCTGCATCTGCATGACCACGAATAATTTCCGCATTTTTATAAGCTTCGGCTAACAATACTTTCTTTTCTTTTTTAGCTTGAGCCCGAATTTCAGTGGCAGCTTCTTCACCTTCAGAGCGATACTCTTTGGCAATCCGTTGACGTTCAGCTTTCATACGATCAAATACTTTTTCTGAGTTTCCTTGTGGTAAATCAGCACGTTTAATACGCACATCAACCACGCGAATACCCAAACTACGAACATCCTTATCCGCACGATCACGAATGCTAATCATCAATTCACGGCGTAAGTTTTCTTCTTTACCGCCTGATACAATTTCATGCAAAGTATGTTGTCCTAAGACTTCACGAACTTTACCACGCACAACATCTTGCATCCGTGCTGCAACACCAGCTTGTGTTCGCGCCACTTGAAAAACAAGTAAAGGATTAATAATTTTCCAACGGGTATAATTGTCTACATCAATGGTCTTTTTATCTTTTGTAATCACTTCATTGGGCAAAGCATCACTCACCAATAAGCGTTTATCAAAAAACTGGACGGTTTGCCAAGGCATTTTAAAATGTAAACCAGCACCTTCTTGTAGACCTTTGGCTTGACCAAATTGTAATACTAAGGCTTGTTTTCGTTCATCCACACTAAAAGCAGACATACCAATCAATATAACAATCGCAGCTATAATCACACTAAATACAGTTTGTTTCGGACTCATTACTTCACCTCCACTTTACTGGATACTCGATCCAATGGTAAGTATGGCAACACTTGATCTGCTACCTTGCTATCAATAATGACCTTATCCGCTTTCGCCAAAACACTTTCCATCGTTTCTAAATACATACGTTTACGTGTGACCTCTGGCGACAATTTGTATGCCGCTAAGATACTATTGAAACGATTGGCTTCACCTTTAGCGTGATCCACAACTTCTTTTTGATAGGCTTCTGCATCCAACACCATTTTCTTGGCTTCACCACGTGCTTTTGGAATAATATCATTGGCATATGCCTGTGCTTCATTCTTAGCGCGTTCTTTATCTTCTTTGGCTGCTTGCACATCTTTAAATTCATGAGCAACCGCAACAGGTGGTTTGACATCCTGTAAGTTTACACTGGTGACAGAAATACCTGCTTTATAACCATCTAAAATAGATTGAATCAACACCTGTGTTTCAATTTCAACTTCTGCTTTTTTGGTGGTCAACACATCATCAATCATCGTCCGACCAATGATTTCACGAATCGCTGATTCTGAAGCATCACGAACCGTTTTTTCAGGTGCATCGATATTAAACATATAGTCACTGACGGCTTTAATTTTATATTGAACCATAAAAGAAATATCCACGATATTTTCATCTTGGGTCAACATCAAGGATTCATTGGAGCGTTGATGACGACGACCATCACCCATGTCTCGAACACCAATCGCCAAACGTTGCACACGCGTAACAGGTAGTTTTTCAACAGTTTCAATGGGATATGGCAAATGCCAACGCAACCCAGGTCCTTTGGTATCAACATGTTTGCCGAATTGTAAAACGACGGCTTCTTCATCGGCAGCTACGGTATAAACACCTGATGCTCCCCAAAGTAAAAAGGCGACAACAAAAATACCTGCTAAAACACCTTTACTTATTTCTTCTCCGCCGTTACCGCCATTGGAGTGTTGATCACCAAGTAAACCGCCTAGCATTTTTTGAATGCGTTTGATGATGGCTTCAAGATCTGGTGGCGTTGAATTGGGTCCACCACCTGAAGGACGTTTTTGTCCCCAAGGATTCTTATTATCATTGTTCTGGTTTTGACTCCAGGGCATACATCCTCCTGCGTTTTTTCATGACATATTTCTACAATCCGTCGCAGTGTAACGTCAATCTAATTCAATGCACTCTTACTTTTTCTAAGTCTTTATTCATGAAATCATCGTTCACGATTCAATTTTTTCTAAAAACCATAAGTATGCTTTAACTGATTAAATAATAGTCTTTAAGAGATGAATATTTAAGCATACCTAGTCTTAAATGGTGCATTATTATCCACATCAATCCATAAGAAATAATAAAATAACAATATAAATCATATAGTTATCTTGTTTTAAGGCATTATTTTTATCATTTGGCACAGTCATTGTTTATAGCTTGGCAGTTTACATTTTTAAACGATCAAAAAGGAGAATACATTGAAAAAATTAGGTTTAACACTGGCAATGATTATGAGTGCAGGTTTTGCTACTGCAATTCCAGCGCAGGCGGAAGATTCTGCGATTTCAGGCGATATAGGTGTTTATAGCCAATATATGTGGCGTGGTATGCAACAAACTCAAACAGCATCTGTACAAGGTGATTACGGTTTGGATATTGGTGGTGGATTATCTGCTAATGTTTGGTTTGCAGCACCACTTGGAAACGCTACAGCAACGACTGGTAACAAGACTGAGTTTGATTTTACGGTTGATTATTCGGGTGAAGCAGGTGGCGTAAGTTATTCTGTCGGTGCAATTGCTTATACTTATTTGAATGCAGCCGCAGGTAATGCCAACGAAGTATATGCAGGCGTGGGCTTTGGTCCTGTATCTGCAACATATTATTATGCAGTTAGTGGTTCTTGGAAAAAAGATGCATATTTGGATGTAGCACTTACTCAGGCTCTGGGTGGTTTTGATTTAGGTGCTGATTTTGGTATTTACTTACCATCAACATCAACCGCCAATCCAACTGGATTTCCAACTACAAAAAATGGTCTTGGACACATTGATTTAAGTATTTCTAAAGATGTGACTGTCGGTGATGCAAGCATGACACCGTCTTTGATGATTTCAGTACCACAATACAGTGGCAAGCCTAACAATGCCAACCAAGTGGTTGCTGGCGTGAACTTCGCATACTAATGGATTGGAAAGGAGATCGATGGATGTCTCCTTTCTTCTTTTTACCGCTCAAAAACAAATAAGGAGAAGTTTCATGAAAATGATTCGAGCCATCATCAAACCTTTTAAACTTGATGATGTAAAAGATGCATTACTAGACATTGGTATTACAGGCATGACCATCACCGAAGTGCGTGGTCATGGCCGTCAAAAAGGTCACACAGAGCTTTATCGTGGAGCTGAATACAATGTCGATTTTGTACCCAAAACAGAAGTAACTGTGGTGGTTTCAAGTGATGAATTAGAAACCACATTGCAGACGATTCAAGAAGCTGCAAACAGTGGCAAGATTGGAGATGGTAAAATTTTTGTGAGCAATGTTGAACGCGTGATTCGCATCCGTACGGGTGAAGAAGACGCTGACGCATTGTCTTAAGGAGACGGACTATGGAACAGGTAGCTGGAGATATTCTCCAAACAAAATATGCGCTCGATACCTTTTACTTCTTGGTGATGGGCGCATTTGTGATGTGGATGGCGGCAGGCTTCTCAATGTTAGAAGCAGGTCTTGTTCGTTCAAAAAATACAGCTGAAATTCTGACGAAGAATATTGTGTTGTATTCAATTGCTTGTATTATGTACATGATTGTGGGCTATAATATTATGTATGGTGGTTCTGCAAATGGTTTTTTACCCGATGCTTTGACGTTTGGTCTCGGTGCAGATAACACCGCCAAAGATGTTTTGGCAGGTGGTGATGGCGCACCTTATTACTCAACCTTATCGGACTTTTTCTTCCAAGTGGTGTTTGTTGCGACAGCCATGTCGATTGTTTCGGGTGCTGTTGCTGAACGCATGAAATTATGGGCATTCTTTGCTTTTGCCATCGTGTTTACTTCAGTCATTTATCCGCTTGAAGGTATGTGGAAGTGGGGCGGCGGATTTTTGAATGCTGCTGGATTTTTAGATTTTGCAGGTTCTGGTGTGGTACACATGTCGGGTGCTGCGGCAGCATTAGCAGGCGTTTTATTGCTTGGCGCACGCCAAGGTAAATATGGTAAAGATGGTTCGGTTCATGCGATTCCCGGTGCCAACTTACCGTTAGCAACATTGGGCACGTTTATTTTATGGATGGGCTGGTTTGGTTTTAATGGTGGTTCTGAATTGGTTGTTTCCAATGTTGTTGAAGCCAATGCTGTTGCGATGGTCTTTGTGAATACCAATATGGCTGCGGCAGGTGGCTGTGTAGCTGCATTGTTATTGGCTCGTTTCTGGTTTGGTAAAGCAGATTTAACCATGGCATTGAATGGTGCTTTAGCAGGTTTGGTATCGATAACTGCGGAACCTTTAACACCCTCACCTGAAATAGCGACTTTGATTGGTGGCATTGGTGGTATTCTTGTCGTGGTATCTATTGTGATAATTGATAGTAAATTGAAGTTGGATGATCCAGTCGGCGCCATATCTGTACATGGTGTGGTCGGTATTTGGGGTTTATTGGCTGTTTGCTTGACCAACCCTGATGCTCATTTGTCGGCGCAGTTGATGGGAATCGGTGTTATTTTTGCTTGGGTCTTTGCTGTCAGCTTTGTAGTTTGGATGGTGATTAAAGCTGTCTTTGGTATTCGTGTATCGGAAGAAGAAGAGTTTGAAGGCTTGGATGTAGGCGAGTGTGGTTTGGAAGCTTACCCAGAATTTTCACAACCACGCAAATAATTTCTGCATGACTTTATTGATTCAAGTCAAGCCCATGCATAAGCTAACTTGAGCCGATAAGGTACAGAAAATGAGAAGGGGCGGATTTTTCAGCCCCTTTTTTTATGTTTTAAACAACACCTTGTCTATGATTTTGATGGATGCAACATCGTTGTAGGGTCAAGTAAATCATTCAATTGATGTTCATCCATCAATTGAAGTTCCAAACAAAGCTGACGTACAGTTTTGCCTTCTGCAACTGCTTGCTTGGCAAGCTTTGAGGCTTGGTCATAGCCAATCACAGGGGCTAATGATGTTACCATACTCATGCTCCAAGCAATTTGTTCTTCACATCGTTCAGCATTGCCTTGTAAACCTGCAATACATTTATCGGCAAACATGATACTCGCATTACTTAAAAGACTTTCTGATTCGATTAAGTTATGCAAAATAACGGGTAACATCACATTCAAATCCAATAAACCCGACGCACCAGCAAAACTAATGGTTGCATCATTGCCAATCACTTGCGCACACACTTGTGCCATCGATTCAGCAATCACAGGATTGATTTTTCCTGGCATAATTGACGATCCTGGTTGAACAGCAGGTACAGAAATTTCACCCAAACCGCAACGAGGCCCCATATTCAAAATACGTACATCATTGGCAATTTTCACCAAAGAAACAGCCAATGTTTTCAATGCGCCCGATAGTTCCACGGACGCATCTTGAGCGGCTTGTGCTTCAAAGTGATTTTTACTTTCGGTAAACGAAATATCATACGCTGTGCTCAGTGTTTCTGCCATGCGTGCGCCAAATTCAGGATGGGTGTTTAAGCCTGTACCAACGGCGGTTCCTCCTTGAGCTAACTCACATAAATGGGGTAAACAAGCGCTTACTCGCTCCATGCCTAATTCAATTTGACGCGCCCAAGAAGATATTTCCTGACCTAAAGTGATGGGGGTCGCATCCATCAAATGGGTTCGTCCAATTTTCACCATATCCATGTGTTCTTGTGCTTTTTCATCCAATTGTTGATGGAGATGTTTTAACGCAGGTAAAAGTTGGTGAACAAGCACGTCTGCGGCAGCCAGATGAATGGCAGTTGGAATCACATCATTGGAGGATTGTCCCATATTGATATGATCATTCGGATGAATCGTTACATCTTCTGAAAGTTGCGAACAGCGATGCGCAATCACTTCATTGGCGTTCATATTGGTGGATGTACCCGAACCTGTTTGAAAAATATCCAAGACAAAATGTTCATCCCATTTGCCTTCAATGACCTCTTGGCAAGCCTCTGAAATGAGTGTTTGACGGTCTTGATCGAGTTTGTTTAGTTGAAGGTTCACTTGCGATGCTGCAAGCTTAATATGCCCCAATGCTTTGAGGAAAACACGTGGAAAACGCAAGCTTGAAACAGGAAAGTTCTCGACTGCGCGCGCCGTGGATGCTCCATACATGGCATCTTTAGGCACGTCCATTTCCCCCATAGAATCCCGTTCGATGCGTGTGTTTGTTGTCATGATGATGTTTCTCCTATCGCTTGTTGGCGTTTTAAAAATAACATGGTGACATCGTCATCGGCTGCCAATTCACCAAAGCTATTGAGTTCTTGCTGCAAATGGGTCGTCCATGTTTTGCTATGTTCATGTTGAATCAACCATTGAATCAAGCGAGCTTCACCATATAAATCGTGTGTTTGATGTTGGCGTGCTTCTGTAACACCATCGCTATAGGTCAATAACAATTCATTTTCTTGAATATGATAAAGCTGACTTGGGAACGGTAAGCCATCTTGCAAACCCATCGGCGGCGCAATCGCAGATAATTTATTGATACGTCCATCCAAACAGCATAAAACCGATACATGCCCAGCATTAATCCATGTTAAATCATGGGTCGTGGGATTTAAATCCGCCATAAATAGTGTGATAAAACGCCCACCCGTTAACGTTTCACATAAACTATGGTTGATATAATCCGCAGCTTTTTCAAGTGGAATATTCAAATAAGCGAGCGCATGAAAACTAGCGCGTAAATTGGCAACACTTAAGGCTGCTGGATAACCTTTACCTGCAACATCAGCCATCATTAACCAGACATGACCATTGGGTAATAGGATATGATCGTAATAATCACCACCGACAGCTTGGCAGCTTTGTTGAAACGCTTGCAGTTGATACAATGGAATGAGGGGCGTTTTTTGAGGTAACATGGCTTGATGTATATCGGTGGCAACTTCAAGGTTTTCCTGAAGCTCTTGTTGTTCTTTAAGACCGATAAATGCCGTATTGATACCTTCCGATAAAAGACCAAATTCATCATCCAGTAAAATAGGCGTGGGTTTATCAAAATCACGGTCATGCAAACGTTGTAGCGCAGATGATAAGGTGTTCATAATTCGCTGGACAATTTTACCAATGACAAAGGTAAGCCATGTGCCTGCAATTAATAAGGATAAACAAAGAATGCCTGCTTGTAATAAAATAAAGTGGCGTTCAGCGAGTGTATCTGTATCAAGAATAAGGTAAACGAAGCATGCCAATATACTCACGGGCATGGCACTGGTAATGAGGAAAATAATCCAAGGGCGTTTGGATACTTTGCTCCATGATACAGCTTGGTTTCGATGTTTAAGGTTTTGTAAAAAGAGCCCTTTTTCAGAGAGTAGCTGACGTATGCGTGCGGCATAAGCCAAGGTCATGGCAAGTGCGACAGCAGGTGCTAAAAATCCAACACCATAAATAAGACTTAAACTTAATGATAAAAACATGCGTATTGTCATATCGCTATGGGTAAGCACATTGCCAATGCTCAAGACAGCAATTAAGTACACAGAAGCACTAAGTCCTGCCATTAAAAAACCATTCAATGCACGGCGAGGTAACAAACTAATGCTATGTTCGAGATAGCGTTTGGAACGCGTCGATGACATATTAAAGTAAGCAATCGCACGACGTATAGGGCGGTGTATCCAAATTGCAGCCAGCATAAATAATAAACCAAACACACAGGAGTCAATAATGGATACCCACCAAGGAATGCCAATGGAGGCAATATGGCTCGATAAGTGCATCAGCCACTGTGCCATAAAAAACAAGGCAAGCAGTGGCCAAAATTGAAGCATAAAACGCCAGCAAGAAAGTTTCGATTTTAACATACTTCAGAAGTGTAGATTATTTTGAATATTTTGCTTAGAAATGGGAATTACATAACTTGTGCATTTTAAATTTTTTATCCCCATTATCCTTTTACATTTTTACTTAGCCATAAATTGTATGCTTGATGGCTAAAAAAACCAACAGGCTTACATAAACCATGATTATACGACGCAACCAAACGCCATTTTTTTCCAAAATCGAAAACAAAAAAACCTTTTAATGTACTTGCCGTTAATTTACGCCATCCTTTTATTTTCCTAAAGTCATCTGCATTCTTAAAGTTTAATAATGAATTCCATATATCATAAGCTTTCATAGCTATATTTTCAGGTATATCACCTACATTGAGACCTATCGTTTTATATATATTGTTTCGCTGTTCACGAAATACCCGATTTTTTTCTTCTTGATTTCTTTCAAGGATACATCGGTTACAACGCTTACCTTTTCCTTTATGACCACACTCAAATGTTTTACGCATTTTTTATTACCCCCTTTGTATAACAAGTGAAATTCTCATCGAGATTGAAAATACCAAGCATCAAACTACTGCAAGAGATTTCTATTTCAGTGAATCGGTTTGTATTTTCTGTATAGAAAATACAAAGATCGTTTTTTCACACAAGCGTTAATTTGGGCGTTTCCATCCTTATTTATGTACCTTTATCATGCTCCTAAAGAACTGGCTTTGAGTTGAAGAACATCCTGCATATCATACCAACCATTCATTTGATTCACTGCCCAAATCGCAGCACGTACTGCACCGATCGCAAATACCAAGCGCTCTTGAGCGACATGACTGATTTCAATACGTTCTTCATCCGCAATAAACATGGCTTTATGATCACCCACGATATTCCCACCACGCACAACAGAAAAACCAATCTCGCCTTCTTTGCGTGCGCCAATGATGCCTTGACGTGTATAGGTTGCCACATCATCCAGTGGAACCTGACGACCTTCTGCCAAAGCACGCCCCATCGCCAATGCTGTACCTGATGGTGCATCCACTTTGTGTTTATGATGTGCTTCATAAATCTCTGCATCATAATCAGTTCCTAATACTTGCGCCGCTTGTTGAATCAAGCTGAGGGCTAAATTGACACCGATGGAGTAATTCGCAGCCATCACCACTGACGTATTGCTGAGTATGCGATGAAGTTTTTCAATAGCTTTATTTTCAAAACCAGTCGTACCAATGACCATCTTCATCTTATGATCGGCAACAAACTGAGCATGCTGAAGGCAAGCTTCTGGAGCAGTAAAATCAATCAACACATCCGCTTCAACGCATTTGGATAAATCATCAACCAAATCAACACCCAATGCGCCAATACCAGCTAAATTGCCCGCATCTGTGCCAAGTAAGGGTGAATGAGGGCGCTCGGTTGCCCCCACCAATTCTGTATGTTCACTTGCATCAACAGCTTTGACCAACATACGCCCCATACGCCCTGATGCGCCCGTTACAATCACTCGAATCATTTGATGTCTCCTGCTAGCTCATCCCAAAATTTTTTAACCTTACCTAAAAAAGAATGACGCTCTGGGTAAACTTCATCGCCTGTTTCAATAGAAAATTTTTGTAAGGCTTCTTTTTGTGCATCCGATAATTTTTTAGGTACTGCAATATTCACACGAACATATAAGTCACCGGGTTGATTGGTTCGAACATCGGGAACACCTTCACCACGCAAACGAAATGTGCGTCCGCCTTCGGTACCGGCTGGAATACGAATTTTTACTTTTCCTGTGAGTGTTGGAGCGTCAATTTCAGCGCCCAAGACAGCTTGGGGAAAAGTAATCGGCATATTACAGTGTAAGTCTGCGCCATCACGTTCAAAAATTGCATGCTTTTTAAGGTTTACGACAACATATAAATCGCCCGCAGGACCACCATGTTCACCGACTTCACCTTCTCCTGACACACGTACTTGTGCGCCATGATAAACCCCTTTGGGTATTTTAATTTTTAAATCTTTGGTAACACGTTTGCGCCCTGTACCACCGCAAGTGACGCATGGCGATTCGATTTTCTTTCCTTGACCATGACAAGCTGGGCAAGTTCGGCGTACCGCAAAAAAGCCTTGTTGCATTTGTACCTGACCATGACCACCACAGGTACTACATGGTACAGGATGAGTGCCTGCACGCGCTCCAGATCCACCACATGTATCACAATGTTCATGTTTAGGAATATCCAAGGAGACTTCTTTGCCCGAAGCTGCTTCTTCTAAGCTTAATTCAAGATCGTAACGTAAATCAGCACCACGATTGCCTTGTTGACCACCTTCTCCACCGCCAAACATGTTACCAAACACATCGCCAAATAAATCACCAAAATCACGGTAAGCATGAGAATTTTGGAAACCGCCCGCACCAAAGCCACCCATTTGATCATTCACGCCTGCATGACCATATTGGTCGTAGCGGCTACGTTTATCAGCATCCGATAGTATTTCGTAAGCTTCAGTGACTTCACGGAACTTTTCCGCAGCACCTTCATCATCAGGATTGCGATCTGGATGGTATTTCATGGCAAGTTTGCGATAAGCTTTTTTAACCATGTTGACGTCGGCATCTTTGTTGATACCTAACACTTCATAATAATCTCGTTGTGACACTGGCTGACTCCACACTATTAAACTTTTTCATCTGTTGAACGACAAAAGGGAGCAAAGCACAAGTGCCTGCTCCCTTCTTGGTCATACGACCTTTTCAGGCATGTAAAACAAGTTTACTTCTTATCATCAACCACTTCTGCATCAAGAATGTCCGCATCTACAACATCAGATTTGTTTGCTTTTGATGCTGTATCATCACTTTCTTGAGAAGCATTACCTGCTGGTTCAGAAGCAGCTTGCTCAGCTTGCATTTTTTTATAGACGGCTTCGCCTAATTTTTGTGATGTTTCAGCCAAGTTTTCTTCAGCCTTCTTAATCACTTCAATATCAGAGCCTTCCAATGCTGTTTTTAATGCTGCCATCGCAGTTTCAATCGCAGTTTTGGTTTCCGCATCCACTGCATCACCATTTTCTTTCAATGATTTTTCAGTGGCATAATACATTTGATCCGCACGATTGCGTGTTTCAATGTTTTCTTTTGCAACAGCATCTTCATCAGCATGGGCTTCTGCATCTTGTTTCATGCGTTCAATTTCTTCTTCAGACAAACCAGAGCCTGACTCAATACGGATGGATGTTTCTTTGCCCGTACCTTTATCTTTGGCATGCACATGAATGATACCATTGGCATCAATATCAAATGTCACCTCAATTTGCGGTACGCCACGTGCTGCTGGTGCAATACCTTCGAGGTTGAACAAACCCATTTCTTTATTGGCAGAGAAGATTTCACGTTCACCCTGTGCAATTTTAATGGTAACCGCCGTTTGATTGTCTGCCGCAGTCGTATACGTTTGTGATTTCTTGGTTGGAATAGTGGTGTTTTTCTCAATAATTTTATTGAATAAACCACCTTCCACTTCAATACCCAAAGACACTGGTGTCACATCAAGTAACAACACATCTGTTACATCACCAGTAAGAATTGCACCCTGAATACCAGCACCAATCGCTACCACTTCATCAGGATTCACACCTTTATGTGGTTCTTTACCAAAGAAAGATTCTACTTTTTCTTGCACCAATGGCATACGTGTTTGACCACCCACCAAGACCACATCATGAATGTCAGAAGCTGTCACACCAGCATCCTTCAATGCTTGTTTACAAGGCTCCATTGAGCGTTCAACCAAATCACCTACCAATGATTCAAACTTAGCACGCGTTACCTTCACCAATAAATGTTTAGGACCTGATGCATCAGCTGTAATAAAAGGTAAGTTCACTTCTGTTTGTTGTGCAGAAGACAATTCAATCTTAGCTTTTTCGGCCGCTTCTTTTAAACGTTGCAATGCCAATTTATCTTTCAATAAATCCACGCCATTTTCTTTTTGGAACTCTTCAGCCAAATATTTAATCAATACTTGGTCAAAATCTTCACCACCTAAGAACGTGTCGCCATTGGTTGCTTTGACTTCAAACACACCATCGCCAATTTCAAGAATGGATACATCAAAAGTACCACCACCCAAATCGTAAACAGCAATCAAATGATTTTCTTCAGTTTTATCCAAACCATATGCCAATGCAGCAGCAGTTGGTTCGTTGACAATACGCAATACATTCAGACCTGCAATGGCACCTGCATCTTTGGTCGCTTGGCGTTGTGAATCATCAAAATAGGCGGGCACTGTAATCACAGCATCCGTTACTTTTTCACCCAAATAATCTTCTGCAGTTGCTTTCATTTTTTGCAATGTAATCGCAGAAATTTCTTGTGGACTCATTTTCTTGCCATCAGCTTCCACCCAAGCATCGCCATTATCAGCGGCAACGATAGGGTAAGAAACCAATTTATGATGATGTTTTGTTTCTTTTGAATCAAATTTACGACCAATCAAACGTTTTACCGCATAAAAAGTGTTATCAGGGTTGGTCACCATTTGACGTTTTGCTGCAGCACCGACCAAACGTTCATCGGCTGTAAATGCCACTACAGATGGGGTAGTGTTATCACCTTCACTGTTGGGAATTACTTTGTATGTATCGCCTTCCATGACGGATACACATGAGTTGGTTGTTCCTAAATCAATACCAATGACTTTTGCCATGTCTTTACTCCTATGAAACTTTGTTTTTTTGTTTTCTCTTACACTTTATATGGGGGAATGGGAAATAGCTTTCAACCCCTTAAAAACCAATATTCTATTTTCCGCTTGATACCAAAACTTGAGCAGGACGAATCAAACGACCATTCAATGTATAACCTGCACAATGTTGATTGATGACAGTGCCTTCGGGTTCATCCGATGGCATTTTTGAAAGGGCTTCATGTTTATGTGGGTCAAATTGCTCACCCACAGCTTCGATACGTTCTACATCAAACTTACCCATCATCGCATGCCATGAATCCAAGGTGAGTTGAATACCATCACGCAAGGCTTTTTCCTGCCCTTCTTCAACGGTTAATGCACGTTCAAGGTTGTCCACAACATCCAAAAGGGCGACGGCAAATTTTTCAACAGCAAATTTACGTGCATCAAGCACTTCACGAGCTGTACGTTTACGTAAATTATCCATTTCAGCATGTTGACGAAGCAATTTATCATTCAATTCAGCAATTTCATTCTTCAATGCTTGCATCGGATCAATGGGATCACCTTCTTCATCCAATGTAAGCTTTTCTTCTTCCACTGGCTCTGTGGATTCTAATGCTTCTTCAATATCTTGTTGTTTGTCTTTTTCGCTCACCATCAACCTCTCATACGTTCGATGACTGCTTGTATAAGGTTGAGTGATTGAGGTTTCAAGCCCTCAAATAGAATCTATTAAAGTAAGAATATCGTGGATAATCCCAGAAAGGTCATAAAACCGACAACATCCGTGACGGTTGTAAGAATTGTCCCAGAAGCTAAGGCAGGATCAATGCTTAAGCGTTGTAAGGTGAGCGGAATCAACGAACCTGCTAGACCTGCTACGCATAAGTTTGTGAACATAGCGGCTGCAATCACCAAACCTAAGGATATACCATAATCGGGAAACCAAAATGAAACGATAATACCAATCAAACAGGCAAAACTCATACCTGTTAATAAACCAACCATCGTTTCTTTCCATAACATACGTTTTGCATTGCTATAGGTAACACGCCCAAGCGCGATACCACGCACAATCACAGTCAATGTTTGAGTGCCTGCAATGCCACCCATACTTGCCACAATCGGCATTAACACAGCTAAGGCAACAATGTGGGAAATAGCTCCTTGAAATTGGAAAATGACCACTGAAGCAAGAATGGCTGTGAATAAGTTAACCATGAGCCAAACACCACGTCGCCAAGCCGTAATGGCAATCGGTTCTGATAAATCATCCTCATCCGATAGTCCGACCAAACGGTACATATCTTCGGTGGCTTCTTCTTGAATCACATCAATCACATCATCGGCTGTAATACGACCAATCAACACGCCCTCTTCATTCAAAACAGGCAATGCCAATATGTCATATTTTTCAAATACTTTGACAACATCTTCCTGATCTTGTTCGGGCAACACACTACGCAAATTTGTCTCTGCAATATCCATCACCAACACGTCTGGCTCAACAAACAACAAACGATGCAACGACAACATGCCGACCAAACGGTCTTCATCATCCACAATATAAACGTAATTTAAGTTTTCAATGTCTTTTGACCAGCGCCTTAAAACTTGCATGACTTTTTCAACTTTCCAATCATCACGCACCTTGAAAAGCTCAACCTGCATCAAGCCACCAGCAGTTTCTTCATCGTGCGCCATTAGCGGTTCAATTTCACGGCGCTCATCTGGTTCAAGGGATTCAATCACCTCATCGGCAACATCCTTATCCACCACCTGCAAAATATCTGTGGCATCATCCGAATCCAAATGTTCAACAACATCACCAATTTCATGGGCTTCAAACTCAGCAAGCAAATCTTCCTGCATACCCTCTGGAAGTTCCAACAGCGTATCGCCCAATAAAACATCGGGAATACATTGTATAAGTTC
>JAUZQL010000162.1 GCA_030950975.1 Mariprofundaceae bacterium
ACGTGACGAAGCCAATGCAGCTTTAGTTAAAGCAAAAGCCATTGCGGAAGGCACGATTTTTGCACGCAATCTAGGCAATGAACCCGGAAATATTTGTACACCTGAATGGTTGGGTGAACAGGCATTATCCTTATCAAATCCATCATTAAATGTGACTGTGATGGATAAAAAAGCGATTGAAGAAGCAGGTTTTACCGCCTTGTTGGCAGTCAACCAAGGCTCTGCGAAAGAACCTCGTTTTATTGTCTTGAATTATCAAGGTGGGAAAACAGGTGATGCACCTGTGGCATTGGTGGGTAAGGGTTTGACCTTTGATGCAGGTGGTATTTCCATTAAGCCATCGGCAGCGATGGATGAAATGAAATTTGATATGTGTGGCTCTGCGGCGGTGTTGGGTATTTTTAAAGCCATTACGGACATGAATTTGCCCATCAATGTCTTGGGTGTGATTCCTTCGACTGAAAACTTATTGGGTTCAGCCGCCTATAAACCGGGTGATATTATCACATCCTATCAAGGCACAACAATTGAAGTGTTGAATACGGATGCGGAAGGGCGTGTGATTTTATGTGATGCTTTGGCGTATGCAGTCGAACAAAAACCATGTGAAATTATTGATTTTGCGACTTTAACAGGCGCATGTGTGATTGCTTTGGGTGCTCAGGCAACAGGTTTGTTGGGGACTGGCGAAGCCGTCAAAGAAGGTTTGAAGATATCAGGGGAACATACGCATGATCGAGTATGGGAATTGCCTTTGTTTGAAGAGTATCAAAAACAAATTGATTCCAAAATTGCAGATATTAAAAATACAGGTGGACGTGAAGCAGGAACCATTACTGCGGCATGTTTCTTGTCTCGTTTTGTGGAAGATGTACCTTGGGCGCACTTGGATATTGCAGGCACAGCTTGGAATATGAAAGCTACAGATATTTCACCTGTGGCAGGGGCAACGGGTGCAGGTGTGCGTTTGCTTGTAGATTATTTAAGCCGTAAAGTTGAAACATCCAATGACTAGGAGTCAAACAATGAAAAAAATGATGATGGTAGCAGTCTTCATGGGTGGGTTAAGTTTTTTACCTATTCAAAGTCAGGCTGCTGATTTTGAAGTGCAAAATACGTTTGAAGATACCATGTACGGTGGTTTATTGGGCGCTTTGGTTGGTGGTGGTGCGATGTTGGTTTCAGGCTCTCCATCGAAACATTGGAACTATATTTCTACGGGTGCGGGTGTTGGTATTATTGCAGGCGCTATCTATGGCGTTGCGAGTGGTGCAAATGCTTTTGCAAAGTTGGAAGATGGGCAGTTGCAGCTTGGTGTACCGATGCCAGAAGTCGCATTATCATCCGATGGTCAAGTGGTATCGATGAATGCTCCAGTGTTTGAATCACGTTTCTAATCATTATCCATGATGATGTGTAAAAAAAGGTGCCTTCGGGTGCCTTTTTTTTATCCTTCTCGATGTAACAATAAAAAACCTGTGATACCACCAAAAAACAGCAATGGAAGCCAAGCCGCATAGGCAGCAGGCAAACGTTCACCATTGGCAAGAAGTCCACTGGCATTACTCACAACATAAAAAAGCAAACCTAAGGTAATGGCAATCATCAAACCCCATGAAGCCGCAGAAATACGACTGCCCATATTCAAGCATAGCGCCAACGCCAGTAACACCATGATGATACTTGAAACAGGTGAAGCAATATGATGATGAAAGGCAAAAATAAATTTTGTATTATTGACACCTGCCAGCTCAAGACTGTGCGCATAATGATATAGCTCGAACAAACTCATATGGCGAGCGCTAGGGAGCGCAGCTGTATTGGGTGTAATGCGTGAGGCAAGTGTAATCTGATCTTGATGACTGACTTGAATGCCTTCTTTGGCATCGGGCTGACTGATATAAACATCTTTTAGATGCCAA
>JAUZQL010000163.1 GCA_030950975.1 Mariprofundaceae bacterium
GGCAAACCATGACAAGTGCGTTGCCATTGGTGAAACGGGTATGGATTTTTTTCGCACCCATGTTGATGCCGCAGTGCAAGAACAACGTTTTCGCACCCATATTCGTGCCGCCCATTTGCTCAATAAACCAGTGATTGTTCACATGCGTGATGCCGATGAGCTTTGTTTACGCATTCTCAAAGAAGAAAATGTCCAAAGGTGTGGTGGCATCATGCATTGTTTTTCATCCAACTGGGATGCGGCAGCTCAAGCTTTAGATATGGGGATGTCGATTTCTTTTTCAGGTAATGTGACCTTTAAACGCAATGATGAATTGCGTGAAGTGGCAGCAAAAGTGCCTGATGATGCGATTCTTATTGAAACAGATTCGCCTTACTTAGCACCTGTGCCAATGCGTGGGAAACGCAATGAGCCAAGTTTTGTTCAACATGTCGCACAATGTGTTGCCGATGTGCGGAAGATGCCTTTGCATGATTTGGCACGTTTAAGCAGCAATAATGCCTGCCGACGGTTTCAGATTACTTGAATTCAAGTCATAAGTGCAATTTAAGCCATTCTCGCGCTGAATCTTCATCATCAAAAGCCCCGTCCAATTGGGCTTCATACGCTTGTTGAATCATCTTCCCCATCTGCTTACCGGGTGAAAAACCTAAATTGAGCAAGATTTTTCCTGTCATCAGTGGTGAAACTTTTTGCTCATGGGTGTTCAGTTGTTGCGCCTTGTTTAACCATGTCAAAGCAGGACGACACGCAGGCGATGGATGTCGCCCTGATGCATCGGCTTCGACCAACATCTCCCAAAGTTCAATGCTTGCAGGTTCCAAACGATGCGCCAAACGGCGAACAGCTCGAGCGCTTGGCTGACCACATAAATGAGTAATATGGTCATTAATCAAGGGTAAAACACGCATGGCGATGTGTTTGGGTGCTGCAATTTTTTGCAAAAAGCGTTTGGCTGGTTTTATACCTTCACGACTATGATTGGGGGAATGAATATGCCCTTCCTCATCGGTGAATGTGGTTTCAGGTTTTCCAAAATCATGGCATAAGGCCGCAAACATAAGCTGCTCACGCGTGTTCGCATTCAATGCTTGGCGTTTGGCAATGCTTGCCGCTTGATTACATACTTGCAGCGTATGAATCCAAACATCGCCTTCGGGATGCCAACGAACATCTTGAGGGCAATCCATCAATGCGGTGAGTTCAGGGTAAAGGCTTAACCAAGCACTATCCTTTAAAACTTCCAAACCCCATGCTGGATTATCGGCATGCGCCCATTTTTGCCATTCACACCAAATACGAGAGCTGGGTAATGTTTCAGCTTCACCCAATAAATCTTGACATAATCGGGCTGTTTCAGGGGCAAGCTTCAATCGAAACCGAGCCGCCAATTGCATCGCACGCAATACACGCAAAGGATCTTCAGAAAACGCAGGTGAAACATGTCGTAAGATACCTTGTTTCAAATCCTCTTGCCCATGATGGAAATCTAAAAGTTCACCCGTTAAAGGATTAAACATCATGGCATTGATGGTGAAATCACGGCGTAATGTGGCAATATTTGGCGAAAGATGAATATCAAGGCTGACTTCAAAACCTGTATGCCCTGCTTGATTCTTTTTTTCCGTACGTGGTAATGCCAAGTCAAAGACTTCACCTTGAATCCATAGTTTAAGCACGCCAAATTGTTTTCCGACATGTTCTGTATGCCCCATACTTGTTGCCAATGTGTGCAATCGTGATGGCTCGATACCATAAACTTCCACATCCATATCATGGGATGGGATGCCCAAACATAAATCACGCACGGATCCACCGACAAGCCAAGCCTTGCCACCTGCTTTTTCAACGCTTTGGCATAGGTCGATGAATGTTTGAGATAGGTGTTGTATCCAAGTAGATGGTTGGGGTAAATGATGGCTTGTCATATCCGAATATGATATTCGACAACATAGAAAGGCAAGTTTATGTTCTTTTATTTATCGGAGGTGCTTATGCGTTGGTCCAGTCGTGAAGATAGACATCATGAAAAGAAGTATTTTAAACGTAAAAAACTCACGGTTGTGGGTTCTGGAAATGTGGGTGCAACAGCGGCTTTTTTAGCGGCGCAACGAGAACTTGGTGATGTTGTGTTACTTGATGTGGTAGATGGTATTCCTCAAGGAAAAGCTTTAGATATGTATGAAGCATCGCCTATTCTGGGTTACGATGTGCAAGTGACTGGCACCCAATTGTATGAAGATACTGCTGGTTCAGATTTGGTCATTATCACCGCAGGTATGGCTAGAAAACCTGGTATGTCACGCGATGATTTACTCGCTACAAATGTAAAAATCGTGGCTGATGTGACCCGTAAGATTGTAAAACATTCACCGCATTGTGTTATTTTAGTCGTGACCAACCCTTTGGATGCCATGGTATATACCGCCAAACAAGTATCAGGTTTTCCAAGAGAACGGGTGATTGGCATGGCAGGTGTGCTTGATTCAGCACGTATGCGCTCGTTTATTGCTGGAAAATTACACGTTTCTATATCTGATGTATCAGCGTTTGTCTTGGGTGGACATGGCGATGCGATGGTACCTTTACCACGTTATGCCACTGTCGCAGGTGTTCCGATTACTGAAATGATGTCTGAACAAGACATTCAGGCGATTTGCGAACGTACCGCAAAAGGTGGTGCTGAAATTGTGCAGTTGCTCAAAATAGGTTCTGCCTTTTATGCACCCGGTGCGGCAGTTGTCGAAATGGCAACATCGATTTTGAAAGATACAGGGCGTATTTTACCATGTGCAGCCTATTTGGAAGGTGAATATGGTGTTCATGGTTATTACATGGGTGTGCCTTGTCGCTTGGGTGGTGGTGGTTTGCAATCCGTGGTGGAACTCGATTTAACCGTTGATGAGCAAGCATCTATGGATGCATCCTTGGATGCCGTGAAAGTATTGGTGAAGCAAGTGGATGGTTTGGATATTGGCAATCATTTTACAACATGATATGAGCGTA
>JAUZQL010000164.1 GCA_030950975.1 Mariprofundaceae bacterium
CAAAGCACACCGCGTTGTTTTTCAGCGTCTGTTAAATGGGCTATTTTATTATAAGCCCCACGAATTTTAAACGAAAAAACAGGCTGTAAATCTTCACGTTTGAGCAAGACTTCATTGTGAAGTCGGGCGGAAAGTTTGCTTGCTAATTCTAACGGCGTTTCAATCGCCACGTCATAGACGCGTGCGTGTTCAATGGCTTCAATGTAGTACTTCGGCATATGCGAGCTTCTACCATGTTAAAGGATAATTTCAAAATGCCACTGCTTTATCAGATACAAGATAGGAATACATTGGATCGAGGTTTGGCATACGCTGAAAGTTGTTTTGAAACATGGCGTGTGCTGAATGGAGATGTGTTTTTATTATCGAAACATCAACAACGCTTGCAGCAAGCCATGCGCTTATTGGGTTGGGATGTGAGTCTGTCGGTGATTCAAACATGGTTTGACCATGCCCATCAAACCGCCATGCAACAAGGCAATGATATGCTCATTCGTCTTAGTGTTTCAGCAGGTGAGGCGGCATGGGGATTATTGCCCAAACAAGAGCCTTTATTGAATGTTTATGTACAAACGATGCCAGCCATGAAGCGTGCGCCGCTACATCTTCAATCAGTGGAATGGATGTTTCCAAGATATGAAAAAATTGCCAAGTTGAGTATGGATTATGGGTTTGAACTCAGGGCGATGCAGCAATGGAAAGAAAATCTTAAACCACCCAAACAAGCGCTGATTTGTCAAAACTCGGAGGTCATGCACAGCTTAACTGCCAATGTTTTTTTGTATCGGCAAGGGCAATGGTGGACAGCCAAAGGTTTGGGTATTTTATCGGGTGTGGTGCAAGGTTTTTTGCTGGAACAAGGGCTTGTGCAGGGCATTGTCTGCCCGCAGGCATGGTTGAATGATTGTGAGGCAATGGCGTGCAGTAATAGCGGTGTATTTTTACAGCCCGTGCAGAGTATCAATGGGCGAGATTTAGATGTGAAACATCAGGCATTGGATGCACTTTATGCAGCATTGTCTCATGAAAAAGGAGTTGTATTGTGAAGTGGTTAAAAGGTTTGTTGATTATGACAGCATTATTAGGACCTGCCTTATGGTTGGTTTGGCAAGAGGTACAAAAAAAACACGAGATTCAAGGGCAAACCATCATCGTTTCTCAAGGTTCTTCTTTGCATCATGTTTCGGTACAGCTTGCCGAGCAAGACATTATCACATCCCCTCGCTTGTTTCGTTGGTGGGCAAAGTATCAAGGGCAAACAGCAACGCTGAAGGCAGGTGAGTTTTATTTTTCAGGTCATATCAATATACCCGATGTGTTGGCTAAATTGGTCAACGGTGAGGTGGTGTTGCACCGTGTTACGATTCCAGAAGGTTTGCGCACAGTCGCAGTATTGCAATTGCTTGCTCAGCAAACTGAAATACCCTTAAAACAGTGGCAAGCAAGCTTGGATGGATTGTTAGGCAAAGAAGTACAAGAAGGTCGTTTATTGCCTGAAACCTATACTTATCGTTTGCCTATTAAGCCTAAAATTATATTACAATCAATGTTGAAAGCGCAAGATGAAATGCTAAAAGATGTGCCTGAAAAAGAGCGCAACAATATACGCATCATGGCATCAATCATTGAAAAAGAGACGGCGTTAAAGAAAGAACGTCCTTGGGTTGCTGCGGTGATTCGCAATCGTTTGGCATTACACATGCCTTTACAAATGGATCCAACGGTGATTTATGGTATTTGGAAACGTGATGGTGTGTTTTCAGGGAATATTCATCGTAAGGATTTGCATACCGATACACCGTGGAACTCTTATACACGGAAAGGTTTACCCCCAACACCTATTTGTAATCCAAGTGCAGCGAGTTTGCGTGCAGCAATAAATCCTGCTGATGTGAATTACCTTTATTTTGTTGCCAATGGCACAGGAGGGCATGCTTTTGCTGCAAGCTTGGCAGAACATCAACGCAATGTTCATGCTTGGGTAAACTTGGAGCGTCAGCCATGAACGATAGCGATGTTTGGATTATTGAATTAGATGTACCGCCCGAACGGGGGCTGATGTTGCAGGCTTGGTTGTTGGGTGAAGATGGTTTAGGGGTCATTCGTTGTCTTGATGATGATAAAAGAAAACAGCAATTTTGGACAACCTTAAGCCAAAAAGATGATGCGCATGAATGGTTGAAAAGTTTGCCTCAGCACTTTCCTATCTTACGTGAATGGCATTGGTAATATGAAATATTTACACTTGAAGCGTCATGAGCATCTTGCCATGCTGCGTGCGAATTTAAATATAAGAGGTAGAAAATGAAACGATTGGGAATAATTTTTATACTATTCATGAGCAACTGTGCTTGGGCAAGTGATGATGCAAACATAATGCCTACAACGGCGGCACAAATTCGTGCCAACATCCCTAGCTTGCCCATTGATGCGATTCGTCCTGCACCGATTGATGGTTTGTATGAGTTAAAAGTAGGTGGGCAAATTTTTTATTCTGATCGTACAGGGCAACATGTGATTGCCAGTGGTCATATTTTTGAAACGAAAACACGCAAAGATTTAACGGCTGCTCGTTTAGAAGCCATCAACACTGTGGATTGGTCATCATTGCCTCTAAAAAATGCCATTGTTTCAGGCGATCCTAAAGGTTTACCTGTAGCTGTATTTACAGATCCGAATTGCCCTTATTGCAAAAAATTAGAACATAATTTAAAAGGTGCAAAAGGTATTAAAATTTATACCTTCTTATTCCCACTTTCTCGCATTCACCCGACAGCTAGAGCCCATGCCGAATCGATTTGGTGTTCCAAAAACCAGCATGAAGCACTTTTGGATTTGATGTTAAAGGGTAAAACACTTGCCAAAGGTACATGTAAGACACCCCTTGATGCCAATATAGCGTTAGCCCAAAAGTTAGGTATTTCAGGCACACCCACCATGATTTCAGCCGATGGGCGTAAGTTTGCAGGGGTGAAATCTGCGTCTGATCTGAAAGCTTGGTTAGCACAAAAACCATAGGACATTCATGTCTATACATTTCCAACATCAGTGGGTGATTGCCAGTTCAAATGTCAAAAAACGGCAAGAAATAGCCGAAATATTAGCCTCACTGGGTATTGAGTTACTCAGTGCGGAAGAAACGATTTTTGTCGAAGTCGATGAAGATCAAGATTCATTTGAAGGTAACGCTAGAAAAAAAGCCATCGCTTTTGCTAAGGTAAATGGTAAACCTGCGCTTGCCGATGATTCAGGCTTGTGTGTTGAAGCATTGGGGGGCGCACCGGGTATTTATTCGGCACGTTTTGCAGGCGAACATGGCTCAGATGCGGCGAACAATCACAAATTACTCACCTTGATGCAGGGGGAAACGAATCGTCAGGCATATTTTATGTGTGCTTTGCATGTGGCATTTCCTGATGATACCGCACCACTATCTTGTGAAGGTCGGGTGGATGGTTTGATTTTGAATGAAGCCCTTGGAGCATCTGGTTTTGGTTATGATCCGCTGTTTTTTTGTCCTGAATTGAACAAAGCCTTTGCTTTGGCAAGTGCTGAAGAAAAGGCTGCTGTTTCTCATCGTGGTCGCGCTTTAAGAGCGTTGCTTAAAAAGTTACAGCACAATAACGGTAGCTAACACAGCACTGTCGATGGTTTGACAATCGACCTCGCTTGCTTTCCAGCTATGCTTCGCCGATGACTTCTTATTCTTCCACTTCTTCGATTGATCTTTCGACCCATTTTGCGGGTCTAGCCTTACAAACCCCCTTGGTTTTATTATCAGGTTGTGTGGGGTTTGGTGAGGAATACACACGCATTGAAGGATTTTCAAACCGTGATGTGGGTGCAGTGATTTTAAAAGGAACGACACTGGAACCACGCATGGGCAATGCCCCTCACCGTGTTTATGAAACACCATCAGGCATGTTGAATGCGATTGGTTTGCAAAACCCTGGTGCGCGTTATGTGATTGATGAAATTTTACCCCATTTACCCCATGATGAAACTCAATTTTGGGCGAATGCGAATGGTTCTTCCTTGGATGAGTACGCCGAAGTTGCTGCCATGTTCGATGATTCGCCTGTGACTGCGATTGAAATCAATATTTCCTGTCCGAACGTTAAAGAAGGCGGCGTACATTTTGGCAATGACCCAATTATGGCAGCCAAAGTGGTTGAAGCCATGCGTCCAATGACAAAAAAACCATTGATTACCAAACTTTCTCCCAACAATGCGGATATTGCTGAAACAGCACGTTTGGTGATTGAAGCTGGCAGCGATGGACTTTCTGTCATCAATACTTTGGTCGGCATGGCTGTGGATACTGAAAAACGTACACCGATTATTGGCAATATATCAGGCGGACTTTCAGGTCCTGCGATTAAACCTGTCGCCTTGTGGAAAATTCATCAAACCCGTGCTGTGGCAGCCAAACATGGTGTACCTATTTTAGGGCAAGGTGGTTTGACCAATGTCCATGATGCACTGGAGTTTGCCATTACGGGTGCGGACGCTTTGGGTCTAGGAACGGGTTTGTTTTATGACCCCTTGTTGTGTGGAAAAATATGTGAGGGTTTACGTTCATACCTTGAAAAACATGAAATGACATCGTATGCGGATTTGGTGGGAAGCCTGCAATCATGCCCTTGATGCGTGTTTTTTTATGTTTATGCGTGCTGCTTTTTTCTTATCCTGCACACGCAGGAACCTTGTCATGGCTTAGTGATACGCGCTGGGTGACGGTTGCGAAGGTGTATGATGGCGATACCTTTCAAACACGCCAAGGTGAAAAAATTCGTTTTCTTAATCTCAATACTCCTGAAATCCAGCATCGAGATTCACAAGCAGAGATAGGCGGCAATATCGCTAAAAAAGCGTTGACTGCTTTGCTATTGGGAAAGCAGGTTCGCTTGCGTTTTGATAAAGAAAAAAAAGATAGGTATGGGCGCACCTTGGCACAAGTTTGGATGCGTGATGGTCGATGGGTCAATGCGTGGTTGCTCAATCAAGGGTATGCCCATCTTTATAATTTTGAACCCAATACTCGCTGGGCAAAAAAACTTGCGGTCGAAGAGAGCAAAGCACGTCAAAAAAAGCTAGGAATTTGGAAAACAGCACGTTTTCGAGTGATTCAAGCCACAAAAGTGTCGCACAAAAATATTGGTCAATATCGAGTGATGGAAGGCGTTATCAAAGCTGTGTTCGGTCGTCAACACTGGTCATTTCTTATGGGGAAAGTGCGTGTATCCATTCCTAAAGCGTATCGCCAATATTTTCGATATGCGCCTGATGTCAACCAAGGGCTTCGTGTCATGGTGCGTGGAAGAATACGCATATCGAGAAAAGGACAGCTATTTTTATCCCTCCATTCACCCTATGATTTAGAGGTATTAAGATGAAATCAATGGTCTGTTTATGCCTACTGCTTGGTTTTTTAGCAAGTTGCGCCACCAATCCTGTCAGCAAAGGGCATGATTTTGTTCTCATGTCTGAAAAAGAAGAGCTGAATTTAGGCAAGCAACTCAATGCTCAATACCACCAACAGTTGACGTTATTGGATGAAAAAGACCCACTGGTAGTTTATGTGAATGAAATCGGTCAAAAAATAGCCAAGGTTGCGGATCGACCTGATCTTTTTTATCACTTTTATGTGGTCGATGATGCGACCATCAATGCCTTTGCCTTGCCCGGTGGTTACATTTATATTCATCGTGGTTTATTGAACTATTTAAATAGTGAAGCTGAACTGGCTGCTGTATTAGGGCATGAAATCGGTCATGTAACCGCACGTCACGCAGTGAAGCGATACACGCAGGTGAAGGCATATCAGGTGGGCATGACGATGGCATCTATTTTCATTCCTATTCAGCCAGTAGCTGGCAATTTAAGTAACCTTTTAGCCGCAACCTTGATCAGTGGTTATGGGCGTGAACAAGAATTACAAGCCGATGAGTTGGCACTGAAATATACGCCACAAGCGGGTTATGATCCTGATGCCGTCGCACAATTGTTAAACACACTGCAACGCTTGGAAGCATTGGATAAAAAAGAACAAAAAGATGTGGGAAATAAAGTTCACGAATATCATGGTGCATTTGCATCCCATCCTGAAACCAAACAACGTATTGCTGATGTCGAAGCCAAAGAACAACGGCTACATCAACAAGGTTTTATCAATCATGATCGCTTTTTATCCATGCTGGATGGCTATCCTTATGGTGATAGTGCCAAAGATGGGGCGGTTGTTGGGCAACGTTTTTTACACCCAAACTTACATTTACAATTAAGCTTTCCCAAACGCTGGGTGATGAAAAATACAGCACGGGCATTGACAGCGCGTGTGCGAAAAGAAAAAGCATATTTTAAATTAAGCTTACAAACCTTAGTTAAACGTCAAAGCCCTAAAGAAGTCTTGCAAGACATGTTTCGCAAACAAACGATTACGTATATCAAAAAAGATATGATTTTAGGGCATGAGGCCGCCCATGCTCATGTCGAAGGTCATGCTCCCAATATGAAAGCTGCTGCAATGGATGTCACCGTCTGGACATTGGGCGAGCAAGCTTTTGTGATGACCATGTGGGCAAAAAAAGATGCATTTGCCAACTATGAAAAAGATTTCAACAGTATTGGTTTATCCTTAAAACCCTTCGATGCCAAAACAGATCAAGGTATTCCACGTATGGCATTACACTTATGGAAGCAAGATGATTCATGGCAATCCTTGGCAAAACAATCCCATGATATTTTAGGTAAGTTTACAGCGGAACGTTTGGCTGTGTTGAATGGTATGAGTCTTCAACAAAAACCCAAACAAGGTGATGTGATTAAAATTGTGAAATAACACATACTGGCTTAACTCTTGCTTTTCCATGACGATGAAAAAACGTGTTTAACTTGAAACTGGAGAATGTATGGCAAAAATATTGGTAACAGATGATTCAGCTTTTTTGCGTAAGCGTACGTGTAGTATCCTTATACCTACAGGTCATGAGATCATTCAAGCAAAAGATGGTTTGGAATGTGTTGAACAATTATTAGAAGAAAAACCTGATGCCTTGTTTCTTGATTTGGTCATGCCAAACATGAATGGCTTTGAAGTATTGGAATATATGCAGGCACATGATGTCAACGTACCAACGGTTGTCTTGACAGCGGATATTCAAGAGGGTGTGAGTGAACGATGTATGTCGTTGGGTGCGGTAGCTTATCTTAATAAACCACCTAAATCCGATGAAGTATTGGCAGCGCTAGATTTTATTTTGGATGATGACGTATGATTCAGTTAAATAGTGAGCAAGAAGATGTCTTATCTGAATTGGTCAACATGGGGGTTGGAAGCGCTTCAGCCATTCTAAATGAGATGATTGGACATCATATTCGTTTGCAAGTTCCCAAAGTTAAATTGATTCGTAAAGAAGATTTAAGCCAATATGTAAATTATTGTGAAAATGAATCTTTATCCAGTGTTAAGATGGGCTTTGAAGGTAGTTTTGATGGTAATGCTGTGCTTGTTTTCCCTCAAGAAGCAGCCAGTATTTTAGTATCATCCTTAACGGATGAACCACAAGATTCACCTGACATGAATGAATTAAAGTCCGGCACACTCACAGAAATTGGTAATATTCTTATCAATGGTGTGATGGGATCCATGTCAAATTTCTTGGATGTAAGATTAAATTATTCTGTTCCTGACTATTTGGAATGTGATGTCAAACATTTAAGTTGCTTGGGTGGTCATGATGCCAGTATTTTATTGGCAGAAGCATCATTTACGATTGATGATCTGAAAGTTCAAGGTGATATTTTGTTGTTTTTTCATATGTCATCTTTTCAAACTTTATTAGCGTGTATTGATCGAGAGTTGGCACTATGAGTTATAATCATTCACTTTTAAATGCGTTGAGCGAAGGTGTTTGTTTGTTGAATAGAGATGGAAAAATAACATTTTGTAATCGACGTTTGGAATCATGGTTGGGGAAATCAAATGCTGATATGCAAGGGCAAAGCTTGACTGAATTGTTTCCGCGCTTTGCTAAAAAGCATATTCAAGCTCGCTTGCGCATGGTCAAAGAATATCAAACATCTGTGATATTTTCAGCACAAATTCATGGTTATCTTTTTCCATGCCCGATGGATGATGGTGAATATCGTTTGCAACAAACAACGGTCACATATCTGGAAGATGGTGGATTGTTGCTATCGGCACAGGATTTTACCGAGCAACTGCGTCAGTCCAAAATCCATAAAGCAAGCAACCTACATTTACAACAAGAGTTAACGCAGCGCTATGCCTTGGAAAAAGAAAATAAACAATTGATTTCGGCTATGGATCAAGCTGCAGAAGCTGTGATGATTTGTAATGAGCGGGCGCAATTTCAATATGTAAATCATACATTTGTACAACAAACAGCTTGGAGTCAAGAAGAGCTTTTGGAAAAAAAGAGTTACGCTCAACTTAGAGCGGATGGGGATCAGACATTTGATCAATTGGTCATTGAAGCGATTCATTCTGGTAAAAAATGGCAGGGTCAATATCAAGTACAACGTAAAGATGAAAGCTTATTTATGGCGAATGTCAGTATTGCACCCATTGTAAATGCTGATAAAACAGTGACGCATGCCGTTGCCATTCAAGAGGATATGACGCAACATATCTTATTGGAGGAGCAATATCGCCAAACACAAAAACAAGAGGCTTTAACCACTTTGGTGGCTGGTATTGCGCATGATTTCAATAATTTATTATCGGGTATGTTAGGGCATATTTATCTGTCATCGCGTGAGGTTAAAAATTTACCAAAAACATCGGAACGACTGAAAAAGATACAAAAATCTGCTTATGATGCGGCTGATATTGTCAAACAATTGATGACATTTTCTAGGCGTGATCAAATTGATGCAAGAAATTTTCCACTGCAATCATTTTTAAAAGAAATGGTGAAGTTGATTGAACATAGTGTGCCTGAAAACATTGATTTCTCTTTGGATTTTGAACAATACGCATTCCCCATGCACGGTGATCCTGAATTATTGCAGCAGGCGATGGTCAATATAGTGCAAAATGCTGTGGAAGCTTGTGTATCCATAGAGCATCCTAAAATTAGTATTGCCTTAAAAGCATTGAATGTAGCAAATCATGAACATCTACTTGTCCGTTACCCTGCCTTACAATATGGGGAATACGCACAACTAAGCATTCAAGATAATGGTTCAGGTATTCACCCCGATCATTATGACCGTATATTTGATCCTTTTTTTACCACCAAACAATTGGGCAGTGGTTTAGGTTTAGCAACAGTGATGGGGTGTATCCAACATCATCATGGTATCATTGATGTGGATTCAGAACTGGGAATAGGCACAACGATTCACATGTATTTGCCTTTATGTGCAAGACATACATTAGAACATGTCAAACCCAAAGAAAGCTTTCGTAAAGTGAGTATTTTATTGGTGGATGATGATCCTTTGGTGCGTGAAACCACTGCTGAAATTTTACATGATTTGGGGCATGAGGTTATCACAGCCGTTGATGGACAAGATGCCATTGAAATCTTTGAAAAGAACATTCTTTTATTTGATGTGGTGATTATGGATATGGTGATGCCACGTGTAAATGGACCCGCAGCAGTCCATCGTATTCGTGAGATGAAAACGAATATTCCTGTTATTTTTGCCACTGCTTATGATCGTTCCGTGACTCTGGATCATGCAGATAAATTTGAACGTACTGTATTGGTGAGTAAACCCTTTAATCCTCATGATTTAAATCAGTTAATATCACTCGTCGTCGATAAAAATTGGCATCAATAAGGATAAAGCATTGATTTGCTTTTGAAATGAAGGCGACAATCGCTAGCGTGCGCAAACTTATGGAATCCATCATTATTCAAGGCGGGAAACCGCTCACAGGTACAGTTGAAATTAGCGGTGCCAAAAATGCAGCATTGCCCTTATTGGCAGCTGCTATTTTAGCTGATGCACCCGTGATTTATCACCGTATCCCTC
>JAUZQL010000165.1 GCA_030950975.1 Mariprofundaceae bacterium
ATTTAATATTCCCAAGCCTACGCAAGGTGAAACCCTAGTAGGGGGCAACCTAAGTATTGCCCCTAAAACGCAAATCGCTACCAATGCTCAGCAAGAGCAGTCCTCATCCACAGTGCACCCCTCTGATTTGATTGCCGCACAAGGTGCGAAGCAAGCTGATGAAGTGATGGGCGAATGGTTAGCACAAATTGAAGTGATGTTAGCTGAAGCTGAAGATTTGCCGCAGTTTCGTGAAATGATGTTGGCAGCGTTTGGTGATTTAAACCCCAGCGCATTGGCAAATATTGTTGCCAATGCGTCGATGAGTGCAGGGCTTGCAGGTCGTTTTGATATCGCCGCAGAGGATTCATAGATGCCTCAAGCGTCGGTTGTCGCCAATGCATTCAAGCGCCCGTTTGCAGAGCAAGTGGCGTTTTTCCGCAGCAAACTTGGCAATCTTGTTTCCACCGCCAAATGGGATGACATCAGCAAATCCGCACATGACAAAGGCTTCATGATCGCAGGGGCTGCCAAAGCCGATTTGCTGGCAGATTTGGCGGCAGCAGTGGATCGAACGCACGCCGAAGGCAAAGGCATTGAAGCATTTCGTAAGGATTTTCGTGCCATCGTCAAAAAACGTGGTTGGCATGGATGGAAAGGCGAAGGCTCAGAAAAAGGCGAGGCTTGGCGCACCCGCATTATTTTTCAGACCAATATGAATACATCATACAACGCAGGACGCTTGGCACAGCTTCGCCAAGCAGGTTTTGCATTCTGGATTTATCACCACAATGATTCAGTTAGATCACCAAGACCCATGCACAAAGCTTGGAATGGTATGGTTTTGCCATCCGATGCGCCTTGGTGGAAAACCCACTACACACCCAATGGCTGGGGTTGCCGATGTTATATCACAGGCGCACATTCCAAAGAATCGGCGAAGCTGGTTGGCGGCAAACCTGATAAAAAGCCTGATGCTGCATGGAACAAGAAAGACCCCAAAACAGGCGCACCCGTCGGCATTGATAAAGGCTGGGATTATATGCCTGGTGATACGGTCAGTGATGCTGTGCAAAGCATGGCAAAGAAAACCCAACAATGGGAATACACGATTGCCAAGGCTTATATGCAAGATGTTCCCATGTCTGTTCGTGATGATTTGGCAAAGGCTTACCGCGATTTGCCCAGTGTGCATGATGATGTGCGACGTTATGCCCAAGCGGCATTGGCGGCTCGTGATGTTGCGCCTTATCGAACCCTCGGTTTATTGACATCTGCGGATGTCGCGACGGTTCAAGGTTTTAATAAGGATATACGTGTGGATGGCTTCGACTTTGCTTTGGACAAATCGTCGGTGATGCATGTGTTGGAAAAACACGGCAATGTGAAAGCTGAAGCGAATCGCGGGCAGCGGGCAGTTGTTGTGGCTGATTACACCCTACTCCCTGATATTCTCAATCATCCTGACCGCATTGAAGATGCTGGAAAAACAGCCAACGGCATGCCTTCGTTTCAGTATATCAAAGATATTCATGGAGAATTGTACATAGCAGTCATGCAGCTTAGGAAAGGGCGAAAAATGTTAAGCCTGCAAACATTCTATATCCGAAAGAAAAAATAACATGGATTCGCCCCAACATCGAACGTCCGAAACGCTTCTGGGTATGAACCAGACAATGCCATGCCCGAATCCATGCTATGGCACGGAGCTTAAATCATGATGACGATTGAAGTCAACGATCAAGCCGTGCAAGCCGCACTGCATCGCATCATTCAAGCAGGGCAAGATTTAAAGCCT
>JAUZQL010000166.1 GCA_030950975.1 Mariprofundaceae bacterium
TTTGCGAAGTTACCGCATGGTGATGATCTTGAAGGGTTATTGGGGGAATAATGAATATTGAACGTATACGCAACGATTTTCCTGTGCTTCATCAAGAATTATACGGTAAGCCATTGGTCTACTTGGACAATGCTGCTACAACGCAAAAACCACAGTGTGTGATTGATCGTGTTCGTCATTATTATGAACGTGATAATTCTAACATTCATCGTGGTGTGCATACGCTTTCAGAGCGTTCAACAACTGCTTATGAAGCCTCTCGCGAAACCATTCGTGCGTTTTTTAATGCCAAATCAAGCAAAGAAGTCATTTTTACCCGTGGAACAACTGAAAGTATCAACCTTGTTGCGTCTTCTTGGGGTGGCGAAAATCTTGGTAAAGGTGATGAGATTTTAATTACCCACATGGAACATCATTCCAATATTGTGCCGTGGCAAATGCTGTGCAAACGTACAGGCGCAGTGCTGAAAGTGATTCCCATGAATGAAGCGGGTGAATTGGATATGGATGCGTTTGCATCGTTATTATCGGAACGCACGAAATTGCTAGGTGTGGTTCAAATGTCCAATGCACTGGGAACGATTAACCCGATTCAATCGATGATTCAACAAGCTCATGCGGTGGGTGCTGTGGTCTTGGTGGATGGTGCGCAAGCTGCGGCACATATGCCTGTGGATGTGCAAGCTTTGGACATTGATTTTTATGTGACATCTGCCCACAAAATGTATGGTCCAACGGGTGTGGGTGTGTTGATTGGCAAACAAGCATTGTTAGAAGCCATGCCACCATATCAAGGTGGTGGTGACATGATTTTAATGGTCACTTTTGAAACAACACAATACAACGATTTACCGCATAAATTTGAAGCAGGTACACCCAATATCGCGGGTGTGATTGGCTTTGGTGAAGCGATTCGTTATATCCAAGCGATTGGTTTTGATACTATTGTGAGGCGTGAACAAGTGTTGTTGAACTATGCCACCGAGCAAGCTCAAAACTTTGATGGCTTAAAACAAATTGGTACAGCCAAAGAAAAAGCCTGCGTACTTTCTTTTGTGATGGATGGCGTACATCCGCATGATTTAGGCACGATTTTAGATCGTGAGGCAGTAGCGATTCGTGCAGGACATCATTGTGCGATGCCTGTGATGCAATTTTATAAGGTGCCTGCGACTGCACGTGCATCTTTTTCAATTTATAATACAGAATCTGAGGTGGATGCCTTGTTTGCAGCATTGACCAAGGCAAGGGATATGTTTGCATAATGTTTAATTTAGGTGATTTATATCAACAGCTTATTATCGACCATACCAAAAACCCACGCAATTTTGGTAAATTAGAGCCCTGTAATCACGATGCAGAGGGTTATAATCCTTTGTGTGGTGATCAACTGCATGTGTATTTACAAGTCAATGATGAACAAATGATTGAAGATATTACCTTTGAAGGGCAGGGCTGTTCTATTTCAACAGCCTCCGCATCCTTGATGACGGAAGCCTTAAAAGGAAAATCATTGTCAACGTTCCAAGCTTTGTTTGATGCTTTTCATGCAATGGCAACTGGGGATGATAAGCCCAATGAAGAAGTGTTGGGTAAATTGGCTGTATTGGCAGGGGTCAAAGAATTTCCATCGCGTATCAAATGTGCCACGCTTTGTTGGCATACCGTCAAATCTGCAATGGAAGATGCTACTCAACCAGCAAGGACAGAATAATATGGCAAGTGGTCAAATGATTACAACAAACCGAGATATTGATGCTATTTTGATTCCATTGGGTACGCCAGTGATTATTCCTGAAGGTGCACAAGTGGCGATTACTCAGGAGCTAGGTGGAACCTATACGGTATCCGTGAATGGCAACTTGGCGCGTGTGGAAGATAAGGATGCCGATGCTTTAGGGCTTGGTGAAAAAGAGAGTGTTGCATCTGACAATATCATCAAAACCGCACATGGTCCTGTGGATGAACAACTGGTATGGACAGCTTTAAAAACGGTTTATGACCCTGAAATTCCTGTCAATATCGTTGATTTAGGCTTGGTTTATGATGTGCATGCGGTGGATACGGATGATGGCGGCAATGCTGTGGAAATCACCATGACCTTGACTGCAGCAGGCTGTGGTATGGGACCTTTTATCGTAGATGATGTGCGGGCAAAAACATTGGCGATTGAGAATGTGACGGAAGTGAATGTTGATCTGACCTTTGAACCGCCGTGGGATAGGGCTTTGATGACCGATGAAGCAAAATTACAATTGGGGATGTTCTAATGGCTGAATGGATTGATGTTGTTGAAGCGGCTGCTTTTCCAGTAGGAGAGCGAAAAGTTATTCAAAGTGATGCAGGTGCTATTTTAATCTTTCATCTGTCGGATGCTTATTATGCGATTGAAGACCGTTGTTCTCATGATGGTGGTGATATTGCTTTGGGTGTGTGTGAAGATGATGAAATTATTTGCCCTCGACATGGCGCACGCTTTTGTATCAAAACAGGTGAAGCCTTAACACCACCTGCGTTTGAAGAAATTGATGTTTTTTCTGTGCGTGTGCATGAAGGTATGGTGCAAGTGGATATTGATTCGTAAGTGAAGGATGTTGCGTCTAAACCTTTGGAATGTCGGCGTTGTGAACATTATTTTATCACATGGCATCCCCACTTTCCGCATGGTTGCCGTGCATTTGGCTTTAAATCCAAGCTTCTACCGTGCTTGGAAGTCCGTTCTGCATCCCAATTGCATTGTTTGAAATTTAGCGAGAAACATCGTAAGATTATTTCAACAGACATGTAAATGTGACGGATATTCAGTATTTTAATCATGAAATTAGTTGATTTTAATGTCGTATAATTATGATAACGGAAATTTTTTTCTTTGGAGGTTGATGATGGCGGCTGTAGGTGCAAGGGATTTATCTAGTCTTTCACTGTTTTATCGTGATATGAAACAAACATCGAAATTATCACGTGAAGAAGAAGCGAATTTATCTCGGCGTTGGCATGAACATAAAGATCGTGAGGCTGCACGTGAATTGGTTGTGGCAAACTTGTATGGTGTTGCGGCGATTGCTCGAGAGTACAGGCATTTTGGCTTACCAGAAGGTGATTTGATTCAAGAAGGTACGCTGGGTTTGATGCATGCTGTCAAACGTTTTAATCCTGAAAAAGGATTTCGTTTGATGACCTATGCATCGTGGTGGATTCGTGCTTCTATCCATGATTTTATTTTACGTTCTTGGAGCATTGTGAAACTTGGAACGAACAAATTGCAACGTCGTATTTTTGCAGGTTTGCAAAAAGCAAAAAATGCGATTGCAGCAGTGGATGGTAAAAAAGCTGACGAAGTCGGAGCAGAGTATGGCATCAGTGGTCATGCTTACCAAGAGGCGGCAAGTGCCTTTTTGCAACGAGATGTATCGTTGGATGTGGATGTTGAAGGGCAAACCATGCTGGATGATTTACCATCATTGGAGGATTCTCCAGAAGATTTGGTCACGGCATCCAATTGGAGTGATCACCAACAGCATCAATTAACAACAGTGATGGACGTATTATCATCGCGTGATCGTTATATCGTGAAACAACGTCATTTAAGTGAAGAACCAGCCACATTGAAAGATTTATCAGAAGAGCTGGGCATATCCATAGAGCGTGTACGTCAATTGGAAAGTCGAGCGATGAAAAAAATGAAAGCAGCGGCAATCGATATTTCTGCCTGAAGCTTGACGCTTTCTTGTCGCACTTTACATTAGCGAAATGCTAGAAAAACACGATAAGAATCCTTTGAATCAAGCGATTGCCTTATGCCAGCGTGATATGGTCAAGGTGAACGCTTGTATTCACGACAATTTGAAATCAGATATCATGATGATTCCTGCTGTTGGGCATTATATTGTGGGTAGTGGTGGCAAGCGTTTACGCCCATTGCTGTGTTTACTGATTGCCAAGCTTTTTGACTATCAAGGTGATCGGCAAATCCCCATGTCCGTGGTGGTTGAATTTATTCATACTGCATCTTTATTGCATGATGATGTGGTGGATTCATCAGGTCAGCGGCGAGGCAACCCATCTGCCAATGGTGTTTGGGGAAACCAAGCCAGTGTTTTGGTGGGGGATTATTTATTTTCACGTGCATTTCAAATGATGGTGGCTGATGGTGATATGGCGATGCTTTCATTGATGTCCAACGTGACCAACGCTTTAGCCGAGGGTGAAGTCTTACAATTATCGCGCACCTTTCATTTAGAGATGACTGAAGCTGAATGCTTGGAAGTCATAGAGCGTAAAACAGCGGTGTTGTTTGCGGCAGCTGCGGAAGTCGGGGCGCATGTATCGAATCAACCAGAAACGGTCATTCGTAATATGGCGGAATACGGCATGTGTTTGGGTGTTGCGTTTCAATTGATGGATGATGCAATGGATTATATTTCTGATGAAGCCGCCGCTGGCAAGCCTGTAGGACATGATTTGGAAGAAGGTAAAATCACCTTGCCATTGATTCATGCGATGCATCAAGATGTATCTTTAGCCGAGCGTGTTGCAGCGATTTCAGAACGTGATGGTTGTTATGAAAACGATGATAAAGCTTGGGTTCGCGAACGTGTGCTTCACCTTCAAGGTGTGGAATATACCATCCAACGTGCGCAAGATTATGCCAATCGTGCCAAGTCATTATTACCATCGGCAGGTGATGCAGAACTTATTCAATTACTCAAAGATTTGGCGGATTTTTCTGCACAACGGATTTATTAATTTTTTTTAGAATTCATCGGTCAATAGCTTGTTCATAGTTTAAAAGGATTAATTGATATGAAATTATGGATAACAATGATATGTCTCATCTGGAGTGGCGCAGCATGGGCGGAAGATGCGATACAAATCGAATCTGACCACATGCATATGAGTACGCAACAGAATCGAGCGACATTCACTGGCGGTGTATTACTCACTCGACATGATTTTGAATTACGTTGTGATCACTTGGTAGTGGATTATCTGAATAAAAAGATTCAACACGCTGTCGCCACGGGGCGTGTCCGTATGCATCAAGGTCTCAAGCATGGCGCAGCCGACCAAGCTATTTTTGAACAAACAAGGAATCAGGTAACGTTAATCGGTCATGCCAGTGTTGAAAATGAAAAAGGTGTGCTTCGTGGTTATAAAATAATCCATCATATCACTCAAGGTGATACCGAAGTGTTACAAGAACCAGGGAAACCTGTGCGTTTACAGATTGAAAGCAAGCAGACATCGCAAGGTCAACATCATGAGTGAACCCACACGCCACCATTTATCGGCACAACATTTATGTAAGCGATATGGCAGCAAAACAGTCGTACATTCCATCAGTTTGGATGTGTATTCAGGCGAATGTGTCGGTTTATTGGGTGCAAATGGTGCGGGGAAAACGACCAGCTTTTATATGGTGTGTGGTTTGGTGGAAGCCAATGCAGGGCAAGTTTTATTAGATGGTGAAGACTTGGTGCATTTACCCATGCATATGCGGGCGCGTCGTGGTATTGGTTATTTACCTCAAGAAGCCAGTATTTTTCGTAAACTGACGGTGCGTGAAAATTTATTGGCGATTTTTGAAACACTTAAGATGCCAGCCATTCAAGTGGAAGAAGAATTGGAAGGTTTGTTGGTCGATTTTGGTTTGGAAGCGGTGCAA
>JAUZQL010000167.1 GCA_030950975.1 Mariprofundaceae bacterium
TTGACTACACCTTCAAGTCCACCCAAACCTTCACTATGTGCTGATGTCATGCCTGTCATCACCACACCATCTGGTGATAAGATGTTTGCTAAACGCTGCATTTCTCCTTGTTCACTGATACCACATTCAATCAGCGCGACATCAGCATCGATGGGTGTTGCCAAAATCGTTTGAGGTACACCAATCAGATTGTTCAAATTGGCATTCGTGGCATGAACATGAAGCCCTAAACCCGTCAAAAGATGATGCAACATGGAACGCACCGTTGTTTTGCCATACGAACCTGTGATGCCAATAACAGTCGTTTGCGCCAACTTCATTCGCCATGCATGGGCAATATCTCCCAAAGCTTGCAAGGTATCCGATACTTCAAGGTAGGGAATATTTCCATCCACCCAAGCTTTGACACCCTCGCTATCACCGATAAGTGCCGATGCAGCATCAGGTGCGAATTGATGACCATCAAACGAATCACCTCGTAAGGCTAAAAAAACCGCACCTTGCTGGAAATGCCGTGAATCTGTGGTAATAAATGTAACATCATCAAGATGACCTTGATGCCAAATACCTTGCGTGGCGGCTGCCAGCTCTTGCCCTGTTAAACGCATGATTTTTGCCCCGATGAATCAAGGCACTGTTTGACCCAAGTCGCATCATGCCAAGGTGTTCTTTGCCCTTTGATTTCCATATAGTTTTCATGACCTTTGCCTGCAATCACCAAGACATCATCCTTGCCCATGTGGTTTAGGGCATCAGCAATGGCATCCGCACGATTGACAAAGATTCTTAGCTTTTGCCTGTTTAAACCTTGCAGAACATCAGCGATAATGATTTCAGGTTCTTCATCGCGTGGGTTATCAGACGTAAGCCATACCTTATCGGCAAATGTCTCTGCCACTGCACCCATTTCAGCCCGTTTGCTCACATCACGATTACCACCACAGCCAAACACCACCATTAAACGAGCATCGGTTAAAGCCCGTGCGCTTTGCAAACATGCCTGTAGCCCTTCAGGGGTATGTGCGTAATCCACATAGACCTGTAAATTTTGACTATTTTTGACTGCTTCCATGCGACCTAAAGGTGCTGGCATATCAGATAAACATGCGGCGATGTCGGTTAAAGACATACCCCATTGTTGTTTGAGAAGTTGCGCCACAGCGGCAAGGTTTTCAGCATGAAATTGCCCCACAGGAACATCATGCAATACCACCTGCTCATCATGGTATGTCAATGTTAAACAAGCGTTCTCGATGACTTCCCATTGCATCATATCCGCTTGCTGCAAAGTATTGATAAGCATGGCATCGAAAGGCGTATGTTTGGGCATATATCCTTTCCAGTTGTCTGCATGTAAACGTTTTAAGATGGCGGTTTGTTGAGCATTGATGATAACCTCATGACCATGCAACATAAGCTCATGGATAAATGTTGATTTTAAGTTTGCATAATTATCAAAGCCACCATGATCTTGTAAATGATCATGCCCTAAGGTTGTCCAAATGGCTGTATCGATAGGAATACCTGCCATACGCTGTTGTTCAATGCCATGCGATGATACTTCCATCACCCAAACGGGGATGTTTGCTTGATGTGCTGCTGCCAATAAATAGTGCATGGTCAATAATGATGGCGTGGTATTGCCCAAATCATGGCATGTTTCCAAGGATAACATCCAGCCCAGCGTTCCTGATGACCAAGCCTTGCCTAAATGTCGTTCCAAAGCTTGCCTTAACATCCAAGCCACACTGGTTTTACCATCTGTACCTGTCACCCCAATACATCGAGTGAACGTGTTCTCTGTCTCAAAATAACGGCGCAAAAATTGCCCCAAAGCTTGCATATCAGGTAGGCATAACATCATCACATCACAGGCAACAGGCTCGCCCACTTTTACCACAGCACTGGCACCTTGCTGAATGGCTTGGGTGATAAAATGGGCTGATTCATTGCCTGCTCGTGGTAAACAAAGAAAGGTATCACCGTGTTGAATCAAGCGTGAATCATCACATAAACGCCCCAAGACATCCGTCTTATTGGCTCCCTGAAAGCCCAATTCTTCGCCATGCCATGCTTTGATATGAACATGATTGTGTACTATTTGATGGGATTTATTCATGCAACCATACCTCAATTTCGCCCTTGGCATTGCTATGTTCATGCGCTGCTGGCTTTTGTTTGACGACCCATCCCGAACCATGCGTGTGTAAGGTCCAACCTTGTTGATGTGCCAAGCGGTAAGACTCTCGCAACGACAAACCTAAAAAACTGACCGAAGCATCTTTTTCGGCGTTGCTAGCAGGTTTTTCAGGCTGTGAAACAGTTTTCTTTTTATGTTGGATCATGACTTTATGAGCTTGCTGCTTGATGGTGGGTAGCACACTCAAATAAGGCAAGCTTGCCGAAGCAATCGCACGAAAAATGGGGGCAGCGACAACACCGCCATAAATGGATTTCTTAGGGTCGTTGATTTCCACCACAATCACCAAGGCAGGTGCAGATGCGGGTACAAAACCTGCAAATACAGCGGTATATTTCTCTTTATCATAACGCCCTCGACCATCGGCTTGTTGTGCTGTCCCCGTTTTTCCTGCGACCTCATAACCTTTAGGAACAGCCCGAAAGCCTGTGCCTTGGCGAGATGTTGCCGCCACCAACATGCGGTTCACTGCTTGCGTATGTTGGATTGAAAACACTTGTTTTCCCAAATGAACAGGGTCGGTTAATAATAAACGTGGAAAGACACGTTGCCCATCATGTGCCAAAGTTGAAAAAGCACTGGCTAATTGCAATGTCGTGACTGCAACTCCTTGCCCAAAGGCAATATTGGCTGTTTCAACCTCTCTCCACTTGCTGACATCGGCAAGTAAACCTGCTGATGAACCTGCCAAACCGATGTGTGGGCGCTGACCAAAACCTAAATCCATTAAATGCTGTGCCAATGCTGGCGCACCTACATCTAAGGCAATTTTAGCTGCGCCAATATTGCTGGAATGTTGAATCACACCTGTCATATCCAACCAGCCCTCTGAATGATCATCATGAATGGTATAATTGGCGACTCGAAAATTGCCATGTTCACAAAATACACGGCTTTGCACATTCCATTTGCCAGAATCCAAAGCAGTTGCCATCGTAAAAGGTTTCATGGTTGAACCAGGTTCAAAAACATCGGTGATAGAACGGTTGCGCCACTGTTGAGGGCGATAATGAGAGAAATTATTGGGGTTAAAACTTGGCCAGCTTGTCATGGCTAAAATATCCCCATTATTGGGATCCATCACAACGACTGAACCACTTGTTGCCCCTTGTTTTTGAATCCCTTCCACCAATGCTGCATAAGCAATACTTTGAATATTACTATCCAAGGTTAATACCAGTGATTTGCCCGTTTTTGGTGGTGTTAGCCATCTACCACCGGGTAAGGTTGTGCCTTTGGCATCGCGTTGAATGAGTCGAACGCCATCCTTGCCGTGAAGTTGCTCATTAAAACTATATTCAACACCCTCTAAGCCTCGACCATCAATCCCGACAAAACCCAATACATGCCCCATATCAGAACCCTGTGGGTAATAGCGTTTCCATTCACGTTCACGCCGAACACCTTTGATATGCAAGGCTTCCACTCGTTTGGCAATGGCAGGGGAGACTTGACGTGCCAACCATGTAAAACCTTGACGGTGTGCCAAACGTTTGCGTAATGTTGAAACAGGCAAGGACAAAGCATGCGCTAAAGCTGGAATATCTTGCTTGGGAACATCTTTCGCCATCGCACCAAAGGATGCCACCTCGATACTTTTGGAAAGAATCCGTTGTCGTCGGTCATAAATACTACCACGCGGCGCAAACACGGAATACTGATGAAAATGCTGATGGTATGCACGTTGTTTCATACGATCCGCTTGCAACACATGCAAATCAACGGCACGAATCATCAACATAATCATGCCCAACAGCAATAATGCGGCGACAGGAATCAAACGTATTTGCGGTGACATACTTTGTGGTACTTTTTTTTCACTCATCGTTGAATCAACTGATCAGGTCGAGGCGCATGCATACCCAATTGTTCATGAGCCAATTTTCTTAAGCGTTCGGGTCGAATTAAATTCGCATATTCCAATGAAAGTTTATCTTTTTTTGCTTCTTCCTGCTGAATCGTAACTTGAATCTCATGCCGTTGACGTGCGATTTCCACACGCAAATGTGCCAACCATATTTGAGCCAAGGAAAGTCCAAATATAAGCAAGCAGACTATCACCATGAACAGTCGTTTCATTCGTTCAATGACCTATGCCACACGCTTGGCAATACGCAACATCGCTGAACGACTGCGAGCATTAGCATCCAATTCATCGTCAGTGGCACGAATAGGTTTTTTTTGCACCCATGCCATCGTTGGTGTTTTATGACACACACAAATGGGAAATTCACGTGGACACTTACAAGGATGGACTTCTGCTTCGATGAAATCACGAATACGTCGATCTTCGCCTGAATGAAAAGAAATGACGGATAGATGTCCACCGACTTCTAAATGCTTCATAGCACACGTTACAGCCGTTTCAATTTGCCCATATTCATCATTTACCCAAATACGCAAGGCTTGGAAAGTTCGTGTTGCAGGATGGGTTGAGCCATGTCTTGCTTTGGGTGGTGTGGCATGAAAACATATATTTTCCAATTGTTTGGTGGTTTCCATTTCACCTGCATGCACCGCTTTTAAGATGCCACGTGCGATGCGTCCTGCAAAACGTTCATCACCAAAATCGCGTAATATTTTTACCAAATCGCGTTCCGAGACTGATTTTAATCGTTCCGATACAGCTTGCCCTTCATCAGGGTTCATGCGCATATCCAATGGACCTTCTTTTTGAAAAGAAAAACCACGTTCGGCTTGGTCAATTTGTGGCGAGGAAACACCCAAATCAAAGCCAATACCCTGCACTTTGGACCATCCTATATCGGCAAGTACATGCTCCATGCCAGCAAAATCAGTGTGACGCATGGTAAAACGAGCATCTTCTTTTTCTAATCGTTGCCCTTCTTGTACTGCTTGAAAATCTCTATCTAAACCTAAAAGTCGTCCTTTTTCGGATAACTTACTTAATAACATGCGGCTATGCCCACCTCGTCCAAATGTGGCATCCACATAACAGCCATCAGGATCAGTCAACCAAGCATCAATAAAGGGCGCAGCCAACACGGGAATATGGGTATATTTTGTTTTCGAATCATCATTATTTTGCATGTTGCGCAGCATAACGTCACGACAAAAATTGGCATGTATCATTGTAAGTCGTACGTTTCACCCATCATGCCTAATTCTCTATCTTCTTCGTGCCATAGCTTTTATTTCTTTGGTGATGATCGTGATGCACTCTTTGAACATGCCGATGCACTGCAACAAACAGGTGATTCTCATGCGCTTCGCCTGCGTTTGGATGTGACTGAATTATCACGCATTGAAGAAGAACAAGCCAACGCCAGCCTCTTTGGTGTGCAAGCTTGTTATGCGCTTGTACGCAATGCTGAATCTGCCAGCCCTAAACAAGGTGAACATTTGCTTCGTCTTGCCCAACAGACCACAGCTCCCCATCGACTGATTGTTTGTGCGCCAGACATCGCTTGGAAAAAAGCCATGCACAAAAAGATGCGTGCGCTCAAAACAATCGAACAACAAGCATTTTCAATGCCTTCCTTACACCATTTTCATGCTTGGTTAAGGGATGAAGTAAAAAAAGCTGGATTGCATGTGGATGAAGATGGCTTAAGCATGGTCGCGGAAAACCTTTGTGGTATGCGTTTGGCAGCAAGGCAATGGATTGCTCGCCTGTTACTCTATAAAGGTAACGAAGAACTGCCCATATCGTTATCCGTGATGACAGCATTATTGGGGGAACATGTACCCGATGATTTGGATGATTGGGTGCATCAAGTGGCAATGCGAAACACGTCTAGCTTACGACTCACCCATCGTTTGCTTTATAATCAACAGGTCAGTGAAGTGCATATGCATGCATGGTTAAGCATCCGTTTTCAACAGTTATTAATGTATCGTTGGCACCAGAGCAAACGACATCCACGTGCCTTGCAAGCGGCTAAAGTGTTTGGCTCGGCGGTACGGCTTGTACCGCAAGAATCTGAACAATGGCAACCTCAAGCATTGATGGATGTCATAGAAGCCTTGCAACATGCTGAAATATTATTGAAAGGTGCATCAATGGAAGATAAAAAAATTGTATTGGAACGCTTGGTATTCACCATGTTAAGGATGTCGCATCATGCTTAAATGCGATATGGATTTTGAACGTCAACATATTTGGCATCCTTATGCGTCCATGCAACATCCTGCACCTGTTTATCCTGTAGAATCGGCATCGGGTGTGCGTTTACGCTTGGAAGATGGGCGAGAAGTGATTGATGGCATGGCATCATGGTGGTGCGCGATTCATGGTTATAATGTGCCTGAACTGAATGCGGCAGCGACCACGCAATTATCCAAGATGTCGCATGTCATGTTTGGTGGTTTAACCCATCAACCTGCTATTGATTTGGCTCAATTATTACTTTCTATTGTTCCCAATCAACTTCAACACATCTTTTTTTCAGATTCAGGTTCTGTATCGGTAGAAGTTGCCATGAAAATGGCGTGTCAATACTGGCAAGCGCAAGGCGACACCCATAAACATCAATTTTTAGCCCTCAATCATGCCTATCATGGTGATACTTTGGGTGCGATGTCGGTTTGCGACCCTGTTTTGGGTATGCACCATCTTTTTGCCGATGTGTTACCCCAACATTATTTTTCTGAGGTCAACATCGAAGCCTTAGAAACCCAAATGAAAGCCCACCATCATGAATTGGCGGCACTCATCATTGAACCTATTGTGCAAGGCGCAGGTGGTATGCGTTTTTATTCAGCCGACTTGCTTCAACAGATGCGTGAATTATGTCATCGCTATGATGTTTTGCTGATTGTCGATGAAATTGCCACAGGTTTTGGGCGTACTGGAACACTCTTTGCCTGCGAACATGCCCATATTCAGCCTGACATCATGTGTGTCGGCAAAGCGTTGACGGGTGGCTACATGACTTTGGCGGCGACTTTATGCACGCACAAGGTTTGCGAAGGCATTCATGCCGATGGTTCAGGTGTTTTGATGCATGGACCAACATTTATGGCGAATCCACTGGCATGTGCTGTGGCATTGGCATCGTTACGTCTATTGCTTGATTCACCGTGGAAAAATCGTATTCAACGCATTGAACAGCAACTTCAAGACGCGTTGTTGCCATGTAGGGAGCATCCTGATGTGGCAGATGTTCGTGTGTTGGGAGCCATTGGCGTGATTGAAATGAACGACGCAATCGATGTAGCAGCCATTCAGAAAAAATTGATAAATCAAGGGGTTTGGCTTCGTCCATTTGGTAAGTTGATGTACACCATGCCACCGTTTGTCATGAACGAGCAAGATGTAAATCAACTCACCGATGCTATGGTGAATTGCCTGTCATCTTAGATTTCTTCATGAGAATAGATCCTCGACACAGGCACTCGAGATGACGTGGGTGTGTAAAAACCGCATTCGATGAAGATGACAAAGCCGTGCGTGGCAATTAATTAACCTTGACTTGATAGCTCACCGTACCTGAACCATTCGGTTGCAAAGATCCAGTCAATTTCCACGTAATACTACCAGCCTGACCAACAGTAGGGATTGTAGTTGGAGAGCAGGTAGTGATGCCCGTTCCTAATGCTCCACATGTTGCAGATGTAAATGTGGTATAAGCTGGTGTGGAATCATGAATCACAATATTATTCAAAACACCCTGCGTTGGGTTGGTATAGGTAATCGTGTAAGTAATGACTTGCCCAGGTTTCGCAACAGGTAAATCCACAGCTTTATGCAAGACCAAACCTTCTTGACCCACAATGGTCGTATCGGTTCGTGTATATGTTTTGACTGGCAAATTAGCATTGGTCGGAACATAGGTAAATGTCGCCTTTAGGGTTACAAGATTGCGTGAGTCATACGGCATATTCACTGGCACAAATTGTTTATCCAAAATACAGGTATAAGCATCCGCTGCCACCGTGACATTGCTTGTGGGTGTCAATTGTTGCTCACCTGCATCCAATGTCTGATTACAGTTGGTATCTTGATACAACACATTTGACCATCCTGTATTGGCTGGACTACCCACAGCGGTACTTGAAAACTTCACCGTCCCTGCTGTCCCTGCTGTAAATTGATGTGGATAAAATTTCACACCACCGGGCATTGCCATTCCCACATTATCCGTCAGGAATGTATTGGGAGCAATATCACCAAATAATACACCTGA
>JAUZQL010000168.1 GCA_030950975.1 Mariprofundaceae bacterium
AGGTGAAATGAAAGTGACACTGGTTGCGAGAATGTTATGGGATAAAGGTGTTGGGGAGTTTGTTGAAGCGATTCGTGTATTGAAAGAAAAAGGGTTAAAAGTGAAAGCTTGTTTGGTCGGGGAACCCGATGATAGTAATCCTGCTTCCATTTCATTGAAACAATTGGAAGCTTGGCAGCAAGAAGGTGTGGTAAAATGGGAAGGGCATCGTAATGATATAAATCAAGTATGGGCAAAATCAAACATTGCTGTTTTACCTTCTTACAGAGAAGGATTACCAAAAACTTTATTAGAAGCTGCAGCTTGTGGAAGAGCGATGATTGCAACGGATGTTCCTGGTTGTCGATCTATTGTTATACAAGATGAAACAGGGGTTTTGGTTCCTGCTCGTAATGTTGATCAATTAGCTGTAGCCATAGAAAATTTAATTAAAGCTCCATCCTTGAGGCATGAGATGGGTAAACGGGCACGTTTATTGGTTGAACGTAAGTTCTCAGATACTGTTATTAATCATGAAATATTAGAACTTTATAATAAATTGTTAAGGTTAGATGTATGAAAATATTGATGACAGGAGTTACAGGCTTTGTAGGTGGTGCAGTGGCGCGACAGTTAAGCCTGCAAACAGATATCCAAGTGCTTGCAGCTGTTCGTCATCAATCGGATGCTTTACCACAAGCTATTCAGCAGTGTGTTGTGTCCGATTTGTCGAATACGACTGATTATGCAGATGCGCTTAGTGGTGTTGATGTGGTCATTCACTGCGCAGCGCGTGTACATGTGATGAATGATGATTCAGAGGATCCTTTGACGGAGTTTCGCAAGGTGAATGTTGATGGTACGCTGAATTTAGCACGGCAAGCTGTTGATTCTGGTGTGAAGCGTTTTGTTTTTATCAGTTCGATTAAGGTGAATGGTGAAGCGACAAATGATCGAGCATTCACACCCAATGATATGATTCAAACACATGATCCTTATGCCTTATCCAAGTGGGAAGCTGAACAGGGCTTGTTCAAGCTTGCTGAAACAACAAACATGGAAGTGGTGGTCATTCGTCCGCCATTGATTTATGGATCAGGTGTGAAAGCGAACTTTAAGAAAATGATGCAAGTCGTAGAAAAAGGCTTGCCGCTACCATTGGGAGCTGTTCACAATCAACGAAGCCGGGTGGCGTTGGATAATTTAGTGGATTTTATCTGTTTGTGTACGAAGCATCCGAAAGCTGCCAATGAGGTATTTCTGATTTCCGATGGTGAAGATGTTTCAACGACTGAATTATTGCAAAAAGTTGCTAAAGCGATGGATAAAAAAGTGCGTTTGATTCCTGTTCCAGTCAGTTTCATGCGTTTTATAGCCAAGTTACTGGGTAAATCTGATGTGGCAGATCGTTTGTTTGGCTCATTGCAAATAGATAGCTCGAAAGCGCGTAATCTATTGGGTTGGCAACCAGTAATCACAATGGATGAACAGTTAACAAAAATCGTGAAGTCGAAGCAATGAAACGATTTTTTGATTTTATGTTATGTTTATTGGTGTTGTTTATTGCTTTGATTCCAATGTTAATCGTAGCCTTATTGGTGAAGCTAACTTCCAAAGGTCCTATTCTTTATTGGTCGGATCGTGTGGGTCGCCATAATAAACTATTTAAGATGCCCAAGTTTCGGAGTATGAAGCTTGATACGCCTGCGGTGGCAACGCATTT
>JAUZQL010000169.1 GCA_030950975.1 Mariprofundaceae bacterium
TTCTTTGATTGGGAACATGGTCAATTATTGGATTCATTTGGCAGTAAGGGTCAAGGACGCGGGCAGTTTTCTGATGTTCGGAGTATGAAATTTAACAATGTTTCAAAGAAATTGTTTATTGTTGATCAAGGCAATAAAAAAGTTGAAGTGTTTCAAACTGATTACACTGTACGAACCCCTCCTTTGCATGCTGATTTAATGAGTGTACAGAAATCATCTGTGTTGAAGACGGTGTGTTCCATTTCGTATCTTTATTTAAAAGATAGTATGATTTGCATCAATAAAGAAGAAGATAAAGTGACATTATTAAGCGTGGAAGGTCAAGTCAAGCGGGTATTAAAAGCCAAGTTTGATGCACCTCAACGTGCTGTATTTAATCAGAATCAGCTGCTTATTTTAGACGCTAAAAATATTAAAGTGTTTAACCAAGATGGTGATTTTCAATTTTCGATTGGTAAACAAGGTCGTAAAAAAGGTGAATTTTCAAAAGCGAGAGGCATCGCAGTCGCAGGGCGAATTTATGTTGCTGATACAGGAAATCATCGTGTTGATGTATTTAGCCGCAATGGTGTGTTTTTTAAAGACATCACAGGGGATAAAAATAGCGGTGTGCAACTGAAAGAACCTGTTGCGATTGCTGTGGACTCCAAAGAACAAATATATGTGGCAGATCAAGATGTGGGATTGATTTATATTTTTAATCAGCAAGGTGAAGTCATCGATGTATTGGGAGATAGTAATAAAAAAGATCCCGATTTTTTAGTGTCGATTGATGATTTAATGTTGGATCAGAATGATGTGTTGTACGTTTTAGGTTCAACAAAACGCAATGATAAGTTGATTCGTGTGTATCGAAATGGCTACCCTTTATTTCGTTTCTCTCCCTTGCATATTCAAGCGAAGGTAGGTGTTGATAAGCATTGGAAAGGCAAAATTTTACCGAAAACAAACACCCCTGTTGATGCTGTTTTTGGCGTTGCCAATGGAGCAGTCCATGTATTAACGGGATTGGCTGAAGATACATTTGGCATACTCAAACGATCATTTTTTTCTTCTGACTCGGATCCTTGGATTTTCAATGTTACATCCAGTAATGATGAATTGATAGCGGTGATGGATCCCAATAAAAAAGCTCGCCATACCTTTGTGATATTGAGAGTACCTGAAGCTGTATCGAACATACAATTTAGTGGCGATGAAAAACAAGTGTCTCTGGTTTGGAAAAAACCTTCAGAAGACTTTATGGGAAAATATCAGATCTTTGTTGATGATAAGACACAAGCAGCACATAAACCGTTGATGGAATCCATTAAAAATTCCGTCGTGTTGCCTAGACATGGTGCGATACAATATCGCATTGTAGCGGTGAGTGCTTATGGGAAACATAGCAAGCCATCGGTTTGGTTTGAAGATGCTTTTCAACAGGGATTAATACTTTATCAACACCAAGATTATGAAGCAGCTAAACAGTATTTTAGGCAAGCATTGAATGAAAACTCAAAACATCAAGGTGCGATTGAATACTTAGGGCGCACGCTTATTGCTTTAGGCGATATGAAACAAGCGGCAAAATTATTTGCACAATTAGCAACTTTTCCTCATGCCAAAACAAAAGCATATAATTTACAAGCAGAAGCACTGATTCAAAGTCAAGCATGGTTACAAGCGAAATTGGTGCTTGATCAAGCCATGCAACTTAAACTCGCGAATGCCAAAACATTTGGATTATGTGCAGAAACATTGAGCTTTTTAGATGATAGTTTAGGAGTTATTTCATGTTTGCAACACGCATCTAAGCTTGAACCTAAAAAAGCACATTGGAATCTTGCATTAGCCCATACATATGAAGACATTGGTGATGATGAACAAAGTCTTGCAGCTCTCAAGCAAGCTGAAATTCAAGCATCTCATGATTCTCAAAGCTTGTTATTAGTCGGTCAGGCTTATGAAAAAAAGAAACAATGGGATGATGCAATCCGTAGTTATCAAGCGGCGATTGATGCCGATAACAGTAATCAGCAAGCGCATATTTTATTGTCAGGTATTTATATTGCCACCGATCATTTAACGGAAGCGCGCAAGGCTGCTATTGCCATGGCTTCTATTCCTGAATTGCGTGGCATGGCCAATTATGTCTTGGGTCGTGTCGCCTTGAAAGAAGGCAAAACAGATCGTGCTTTATCGCTTTTAATGAAAGCAAAAAAATCAGATGGTCAACGTCTCGAAGTATGGCTTGCTTTGGCAGATACCTATCACCTTCAAAAAGATTTCTTCCAAGAGCAAGATGCTTTAAACCATGCTATCAAACTTCAAGACAAAGAAATCGCACTTTATATTCGTTTGGGCAAGCTTTGCACACAGCAAGACAATCATACATGTGCGCAAGAAACATTTACAGAAGCCTTAAAACTTGAGCCTAAAAATATTGATGTTGAACTGGGATTAGCACAAGCTTATCTAAATCAACATAAACCTGTGCTTGCAGAAGAACAGGTGAAGACTATTTTATCTGTAAAAAATAATCATATAGATGCTTTAAGGCTGTTGGCAGATGCGTTGGCAATGCAAGGTCGTATTTCTGAAAGCATTGAGACCTTACAGCGTGCTATTCGTTTCGATGATAATAATGAGCAATTACAGCTCCAATTGGCGAGTGCTTATATGGGTAACCATATGTATGACCAAGCAGAGAAAATGGCTGAACAGGCGATGATGATTGCACCTTCTTTGGGATCACCTCATGCGATGTTGGGTGAGATTTATTTATCTCGGCAAATGTTTGATAAGGCTATTGCAGCATTTTCTGAAGCGAAAGCCTTGGATGTTGATAATAAACATTATATTCAAAAATTAAACTTAGCCTATTTACAAAAGAAAAAATTTGCATCATCGGGTGGAGGCATAGCAGGGCCTAAATTGCTAGATTTACAGTTTAAACCTGTATTTGCAGCGTTTTATAAACAATATGCGAGTCAGCCTGTGGGTCAGGTAACCTTGAAAAATGATTCAGGTATTGATTTTCAAAATATTAAAGTAAGCTTTCAAATTAAAGCTTATATGGATTTTCCAAGCACCTATGTGGTGGATAGCTTGGCTGCTGGAGAGTCTGTTCATATGGACTTAAAGGCATCATTGAATAATAAAGTCTTAGAAATTGATGAAAATACAGGTTTGCAAACGGAAGTCTCTGTGGAGTACTTTTTAAACGGTGCGCCCCATGTGGAAAAATTAAATCAACCGATTACCATGTATGGTCGAAATGCGATTGTTTGGGAACATGCAGAGATGGTTGGTGCTTTTGTAACCCCCAAAGATCAAGTGCTAAATGTATATATTCGTCAAATGGTGAATAAATATAAACCAAAGAAAAGCTTGTTAAACGATAATATTTCTAAAGCGATGACTGTCTTTGATGTGTTTCACGCCATGGGTATGAAGTATTTAATTGACCCTAACAACCCCTATTCAACCTTAAATAAAACACAGGCAGATACAGTGCAATATCCGCGTGAGACATTGCGTGTAAATAGCGGTGATTGTGATGATTTATCGGTCTTGATGGCAGCATCCTTGGAAAATCTTGGTATTGAGACAGCAGTGTTGGATGTACCAGGGCATTTGTTGATGATGTTTAATACAGGCTTGCCTGAAAGCCAAAAGCAATTGATTAGTACGCAAGAGAATCTTTTGGCGATTGTGGATGGAAAAGTATGGATTCCTCTGGAAGCAACCTTGGTTGGCGCAACGTTTTCTGAAGCTTGGGTGGAAGGTGCAAAGAAATTTAATCATTACACTCAATCAGGGGAGTTAAATCCACTTTATATGCATAAAATTTGGCAAACGATTAGCCCTGTAACCTTGCCACCCGCTGATTTTAATGTTCAAGCACCCGAAGATAAGCTTGTGAAAACATTGGTAAATCATGAAAGTAATATTCTTCTTTTAAAGGCTGTGGGTCGTTTAATTGCACCTTATCAGAATATGTTATCATTTGATGATGGAAATATGGAAGCACAGATGCAAATGGCGATTATTTATGCAAAAAATGGTTTGTATGAAGATGCAATCAAGGCATTTAAGGCTATTGTTCAGCTAGATAAAAGAAATAGTGCTGCGTTTAATAACTTAGGCAATGTTTATTACTTATTGAAACAGTATGATAAAGCGGTTGAATATTATCAGGAAGCTGCAAACTTAATGCCGAATAATGCGAATATTTTAGTGAATATTGCGATGAGTTATTATCAACAAGGTCATGTGAAGGATGCTGTGAAAGTATTTAAACATGCTATAAGTATGGATAAAAGTATGAAAATAAAATACCGTGAGCTGGCATCGTTACTGGCATCGTAAGGTAAGGGCCTCGGAAATAAATAATTGCCCGTTATGCGAAGGATAAAAGTTCGGATTCAAGGCACAGTATCTGACGCATAGCATGGCTATGTGGCTGATGCTGCAACGCAGAAGGCGATCTTTTAGACCAACAGAATGGGATGATTATTTATTTCCGCAGCGCTTAATATCCAAGAAAGGTTCATTATCGCCTCTATAGTCATTCAAGTATGACATTAGCCTCTAAACTGCATCGTCATATCGGTCACCCTCGAGTGCTTGTATCGAGGGTCT
>JAUZQL010000017.1 GCA_030950975.1 Mariprofundaceae bacterium
TTCAATTGCTTGATAAAAGCCCTCTTTCAGCATTTACCTTTCAATACAATGATAAAAAAGACATCTGTATCAATTATGTCAATCAAGCCTTGCAAGATATTTCCCCTTTACCCATTGAGGAACTTATCGGTTATCCCATTCTCTCCCTGTTTTCCATTGAAGATGTCCATGAAGTGGAACGTGCCTGTGAGACAATTTTAATCGATGAAACAAAACAACCAAGCTTTTACATTCGCACTCAAGGCAAACACGGCACCTTGCAACTTTTGGGCAATATTCGTTCGTTTACAGTCAATCATCAACACATTGGTATTTGTTTTTTAACCGATATTACCCAACAACAAAAAGATACCATGACAATGCAACAAAACATGCAAGATGGTTATATGAGTACCTTGGTTGCAGGTCTTGTGCATGATTTTCGCAATATACTGACAAGTATTATGGGTACAGCCGAAGTGATGCAATTCACTCAAACAGATACGAAAACAATCGAAGATTTAGAACTTATCATTCAAGCCAGTGAACAAGGCGCTCGCATGGTTAGCAACTTACTTGGCTTAGGGAAAGCGAGTCAACAGGAAAGCCAACAAGAAACTCATGATGTGGTAGAAGCCCTTAGAAACATGGTCAACTTGGTTCGTATTCAACTACCTAACTCCATTCTCTTAACATTAGAGATACCTGATACACTGCCTCCAGCGAAAATTCGTTTGACTCAGCTCGAACAAATATTAATGAATTTAATTAAAAATGCTTCGGAAGCGAGCCCTGAAGGTGGCGCTATTGATGTAAAGATTTCCACAGGTCTACAAAACAGCCCCAGTGAAACGAATAAACCAGCGATGATGATCGAGGTTAAAGATCATGGTATCGGTATCGCCGAAGATGATTTAGATAACGTGACCAAATCATTTTGGACATCACGCAAAGACTCAGGAGGAACGGGTTTAGGGCTTGCGATGGTTCAACGTATTGCACGTCAACATAATGGTAGTTTTCATATTGATTCTACCCTTGGTGAAGGAACATGTATCACACTAAGCTTCCCACTCATGGATGAGGAGCCTCATTCAAGCCCCGTTAAAGAACACAAAAAAACCAGCGTGTCATTAAAAGTCACTAGCAGTCAACAAGACTTAAATGTTTTACTTGTCGATGACAATCCAGATGTCATCCAAGTACATAAACATATGTTGGAGCGTCTAGGACACCACGTCAGCTTAGCTAACGATGGCGAAGAAGCACTGGCATGTTTTCAAAAAGACCCTGATTATTTTCATGCCATCGTCACCGATTTCATCATGCCAAAGATGGATGGCATGGATTTATGCCAACATATTCGTGAACAAAATACATCCATTCCATTATTGATGATTACGGCATTTGGTGACAACGATAAACTTCAGCAAAGTAATGATTTGAATATTGAGATGTTATCCAAACCTGTTTCATTTCAAGGACTCAAAGAAAGCTTTGATATGATTCAGACGATTGAAAAGGTATGACCATAAACATCGTGAAAATTATGCTTGCATGATTGGAATACTAACTTTGCGATGATTGAGTGTATCGACTTTCTCTTTTACGGTACGTGCCAGTGCGACATAAAGCTTGGCAAGGTCTGAATCAGGATGCGCCGAAACAATAGGAAAACCATCATCGCCATCTTGGCGAATTTGCATGTCCAAAGGAATACTTGCAATGACATCTGTTTTGAATTCTTGACTCAAACGTTCTGCGCCACCTTCTGAGAAAATCGGGCTAGATTCACCACAATGTGGGCAAATAAATTGGCTCATATTTTCGACAATACCTAAGGTCGGTACATGTACTTTTTGAAACATTTCAATGCCTTTGCGACAATCCAATAAGGCTATATCTTGCGGTGTGGTCACCATTACCGTACCCGTCAGTTTGACCTTTTGTGATAAGGTGAGTTGAGCGTCACCTGTACCAGGGGGCATATCCACAATCAGAAAATCAAGCTCCCCCCACTTCACATCACTCAACAGTTGCGATAAAGCACCTGCCACCATAGGGCCACGCCAAATCATGGCATCATTTTCGCCCACCAAAAAACCAATGGACATCAATTTTACATCCATGTTTTGCAAAGGATAAAATTCTTTATCTTCTACATTTACTTCGGGTTTTCGACCTGAAAGACCCATCATACGTGGGATCGATGGACCATAAATATC
>JAUZQL010000170.1 GCA_030950975.1 Mariprofundaceae bacterium
CCAACAGCCAAAATTGGCAACGTTGCGATACTCAAAGCGAGCCTTGAGAAACTGTTAGCCGATATAGCCAAAACATGACCCCATTACCCATTCTATATTCCTTTCGCCGCTGCCCTTATGCCATGCGCGCACGTATGGCGATTGCTTACAGTGGTGTGCACGTTGAATTACGGGAAGTGGTGTTAAAAAACAAACCGAGTGAACTCATTGAAGCATCGCCCAAAGCGACTGTACCTGTGCTGATATTACCTGATGGTCGTGTATTGGATGAAAGTCGTGATATTATGCAATGGGCATTGGCTCAGAATGACCCCGATGGGTGGTTAAACCATCAAAACAACACACTCATCAACATGAACGATGGCGGCTTTAAAGTTGCCTTAGATCACTGCAAATATGCCGAACGTTTTCCTGAACAAAGCCAAGCCCACTATCGCTCGCAAGGCGAAGTATTTTTACACCATGTAGAAGCATCACTCAATAAACATCAATTCATCGAAAGTCATCAGTTATCGATCACTGATATTGCTATTTTCCCATTTATTCGACAGTTCGCTTACGTTGATATGGCTTGGTTTGAAGCTTCTTCTTACGTTCAATTACAAGGTTGGCTACACCATCTTTTGCAAAGTAATCTATTCTTATCGGTGATGAAAAAATATCCAGCATGGCAGTCAAGCCAAAGCTCTCGTGTCTGGCTTTCATGACTTGATAGGGTCATTGCTTTTTTTCGAGTTGTTCTAATAACTTTGATAAAGCTTCTTTTGTAGCATGTAAATCTTTGAGAAGCTCATCCTGTTTGACGGGTTGTTCTAATTGTTTGAGACGTTCTTTTTTGGCTTCATCCAAATTATCAATCACCACAGCAATAAATAAATTGATAATGACGAATGTGCCAACGATGACGAAACTGACAAAGAAAACCCAACTATAAGGGTATGTTGCCATCGTCGTGTACATCAAGTCCGTCCAATCTTCGAGTGTGACAATGCGAAATAAGGTAAGCAAGGAAATACCAAGATTCCCCCAATGTTCTGGATCAATTTCATGAAAAAACTGTTGTCCTGCGACCCCATAAATATAAAACACCACACTCATCAATAACACAATATTGCCCATACCCGGTAAAGAGCGAAGTAAGGTATTCACGATAAGGCGCAATTCAGGCAAGGTAGAAATCAGCCGTAGCACACGAAGCAAACGTGCCATACGAGCAACCAGAGCAAATTCACCTGTGGTAGGTAAAAGCGATAGAACGACAATGCTGAAATCAAAAATATTCCATCCGTCACCAAAATAAGCTTTCCAGCGTGGGGCAACAGCGGTGATTTTTAAGATAGCTTCACACACAAAGACTGAAATAATAATATGATTTGCCAAGCTCATCCATGCACCATAAGTCTCGGTTAAGGAGGCTGATGTTTCAATGCCGACCAAAACACCATTGACCAGAATTAATGAAATAATAAATCGTTCAAAGCCTTTCCATGCGACCAATTGTTGAATCTTTTTCTGCATATATGCCTCGTTAGGATTGATATTGTTGTTGAAATGCTTGGATGAATGCAGGGAGTTGTTCAGAGGGTAAAGCATTGACACCTGCAGCAGCTTTACGTCCACCACCAGTAGGGAAGCTTCGGCAAAGCTCATCGGCACCTGTTTTGTTGTTTAAGGGCGCACGGACACTGATGCGATAGGTGTCATCAGCCAGTGTGGTTAACAATGCGTGGGCACGGTTGGGATATTGGCGTGCGAGAAGGTTGCCATAAACGCCCGAAACACGGCGTGTCCAAGCTTCATCGGGCAACATCAATATAGCTGTGTTGGGTGTTTCATGATGAATGTTAATATTTTCTGCTTGTTTCATGTCATCGGCATAACCTTGAGCTAACACTTGGTAAGCAGGTGATTGGGCGATAAAATCAAATGGATTTTCATAAGAAGATATAGCTTGGTATAAGGCAGTCGGTGGAAAATATAGGTCATCCAAGGATGTGCCATAACCATTGTAATTCATCAGTGTGCCAAGATGTTGCAAGGCTTTTATTTGCATTTCATTGAGCTTTAAAGGTTGTGCTGCGGCTTCTCCAGCGTCAAAAAGATTATCGCCAAAGGCTGCGGTAACTGCCCAAGCGAGATACGCACCTTGAAGTTCATCGTTGACCAATAAACTGGTGCAGACATTGGCATCGGTGTTGATATGAGCATGAAGACGTGGCGATGTGGGAATATCGCCTGCAAAATGATGATCAACATAATGAACGTCGGCACCTTGCTCAAGTGTATGCACCAAGGCATCGCGATTTTTATCTAAGGAAATATCCAATACAGTGATGCAATCGCCTGCTTGAGCAGTGACTTGCTGCAATAAAGAAATATCACGCTTCACGCCTGTAATGAGCGTGCTTTGGCGCGGTTGTGCCAAACGAAGTTGGTGAAGTGCGCAAATGCCATCAGCATCGCCATTGAATACATCAAAATATGTCATGCCATTACCTTTACCTTTGAGAAAGTGGGGGAAGTTGGAGTGGATGAGAAAAAAATCAAGAATATTGCCTTGTCATTGACATCAAAGGCTTAGCTTACAAGGTTTTGCCTATGACAACACAAGCATTGCTCACAGAGTTATACGATACACCTGAAGATATCATGATAAAAAAGATTCAAGCATTGAAAGATGAGCTTGCCTCAAAAGTCTTGATTCTTGGACATCATTATCAACGTGAAGAAGTGTTTCACTTTGCTGATGTTTCAGGGGATTCGCTCAAATTATCGCAACAAGCAGCCGATGCCGATGCCGAGAATATTATTTTTTGTGGCGTACATTTTATGGCGGAAACGGCGGATATTTTAACATCGGATAAGCAAGCCGTTTTCTTACCTGATTTGGCAGCAGGCTGTTCGATGGCGGATATGGCCAATGATGTGCAGGTGAATCAATGTTGGCAGGAACTTTCTACCGTTTTGGATGCAGAAGCGAGTGTTACTCCCGTAACCTACATCAATTCAACAGCGGCATTGAAATCCTTTTGTGGCGAGCATGGCGGCATTGTCTGTACATCTTCAAATGCTCAAAAGGTTTTGACATGGTCTTGGGCGCAAAAAGAAAAGATTTTATTCTTTCCTGACCAACATTTGGGCGAAAATACAGCCCTAGCGATGGGTGTTCCTGAATCAGAGATGATTATTTGGGATTCTAATTTACCCTTGGGAGGGACTAGCCAACAAGCCATTGAACATGCACGGTTGATTTTATGGAAAGGTTTTTGTTCGGTGCATCAACTTTTCAAAGCAGAACATGCAACAACCATGCGAAAGACTCATACCGATATTGAAATCCTTGCCCACCCTGAATGCTCTCGTGAAGTTTGTGAAAGTGCCGATTTTGTAGGTTCGACTGAAGCCATTATTAAGTATGTGGAAGCGGCAAAAGCAGGGCAGAAGTTTGCCATCGCCACGGAATTAAACTTGGTGAATCGTTTGCGTA
>JAUZQL010000171.1 GCA_030950975.1 Mariprofundaceae bacterium
CTTTAAAAAACATAATATCCGCTATTTCTTTTATATTGGTGGCAATGATTCCGCAGAAACAGCCTATATTATCGCTGAAATGGCAAAAGAAGAACATTATGATTTTTGTACCATTCATTTGCCTAAAACCATTGATAATGATTTAAAAGTAACTGATCACTGCCCTGGTTTTGCATCGGCTGCAAAATTTGTTGCTTTGGCATTTATGGGTGATGATCGTGATAATGCTGCCTTGGGCGGTGTTAAAATTAATGTGGTAATGGGTCGTGATGCAGGTTTTTTAACCGCAGCATCCGCTTTGGCAAGACAAGCCGAAGGGCAAGGTCCACATTTGATTTATGTTCCTGAAAGCACCTTTAATATTGCCCAGTTTCAACAAGATGTTCGAACCATGATGGAAAAACATGGTCGTTGTGTGATTGCTGTTTCTGAAGGTATTATCGATGCCAATGGCGACCCTATTATGACCTCTGGTGAAAAAGATTCGCATGGTAATTTACAGCTTTCTGGAACAGGTGCGCTTGGCGATTTCCTCTCCAACAAAGTGAAAGAAGGGCTTGCTGATGATGCTGTGCGAGTCCGTGCAGACACCTTTGGTTATTTGCAACGTAGTTTTCCGGGTGTGATATCCGATGTTGATGCAAAAGAAGCGCGTGACGTAGGAACGTTTGGTGTCAATCATGCCGTTAATAAGGGTGATGCAGGATCCGTATCTATTCGCCGCCTATCATCACAACCTTATGAAAGTGAGTGTTTTATCACGCCGTTATCGACAGTCGCACGCGAAGCCACATCCTTAAATGCGGAATATATTGCAGCTTCTGGACATGATGTAACACAAGCATGGTTGGATTATTTGCAACCATTGGTGGGCGATTTACCTCGCATCGGTACACTGTAAAAAAATTAGGGAGGGGCTTAAAATACCTCCCTAATCATTCCTGAAAAAATCATTTAAGTGACGGACTTTGATGCAAAAAATATCATGCCTGAATTCTTTTATCGGGAATCGAATGAAAATAGCTAAATAGTTACCTTAGACTTTTGCCGTTGTTTTGTCATCATTTCCGCAATAAATGATAGCAGAGGTAAGCATGAAAAAGATTACAGCAGTGATTAAGCCATTTAAATTAGATGATGTGAAAGATGCTTTGTTAGAAATAGGCGTTGTGGGCTTAACTGTCTCGGAAGTCCGTGGTCATGGTCGCCAAAAAGGGCATACTGAATTGTATCGTGGTGCAGAATATAATGTTGATTTTGTACCTAAAACTGAACTTTCTACCGTCGTTAGCAATGAACAAGTCGATGAAGTCATCCAAACCATCGTAAATGCTGCTCGTACCAATAAAATTGGTGATGGTAAAATCTTTGTTAGCGATGTTGAGCGCGTCATTCGTATTCGTACGGGTGAAGAAGATAGCGACGCATTAGCATAATCTAAATGAGTGATTTAATTTTTATCAATCATAATTTAAGGGAGTTTTAGATGGACGTTTTTTTTCTCACGATGGGAGCAGCCATGGTGTTGGCGATGCATGCAGGCTTTGCATTTTTAGAAGTCGGTACAATCCGTAAAAAGAACCAGGTCAATGCACTAACCCGTGTGATGACTGATTTTGGATTTTCGACTTTGGCGTATTTCTTCATTGGTTTTGCGGTGGCTTATGGGATTAACTTTTTTGCGCCTGTGTCGGAATTGAATGTTATCGGTGGTCATACCAATGGTTATGAAATGGTGCATTTCTTTTTCTTATTAACGTTTGCAGCGGCTATTCCTGCGATTATTTCAGGGGGTATTACTGAACGCATTCGCTTTTGGCCCAATGCTTTGGCGACTGTTTTATTGGTTGCTTTCATTTATCCTTTTTATGAGGGCATCATTTGGAATGGTCATTTTGGCTTTCAAGCATGGTTAAATGATAGTTTTGGTGCGGAATTTCATGATTTTGCAGGTTCTGTGGTGGTTCATGCGATGGGTGGATTTTTAGCTTTAGGCGCAGTGACATTGCTTGGCGCACGCTTGGGTCGTTACACTAAAGCGGGTAAAATGAAAGCTATTCTACCTTCCAACATTCCATTTTTAGCCTTGGGTTCTTGGATTTTATGTGTTGGCTGGTTTGGCTTTAATGTGATGAGCGCAGGCACGGCGGATGGTGCATCGGGCTTGGTCGCCATCAACTCCTTACTTGCCATGGTCGGCGGTTTAATTGCCGCTTTGCTGGTCGGTAAAAATGATCCTGGTTTTGTACACAATGGCGCACTGGCAGGTTTGGTCGCGATTTGTGCAGGATCGGATCTTGTGCACCCGATTGGGGCGATGGTCATTGGCATGGTGGCGGGCGCAGTCTTTGTTTGGGGTTTTGAATTTATTCAAAGTAAACTAAAATTAGATGACGTTTTGGGTGTCATTCCATTGCATGGCGTGTGTGGTGCTTGGGGCGGTATTGCTGCGGGTATTTTTGGTTCGACTGCGTTAGGTGGTGCAGGTGGTGTAACATTTATGTCGCAACTCATCGGAACATTGCTTGGTGTGAGCATTGCCATTGCAGGTGGTTTTATCGTTTATGGCATCATCAAAGCGACTATCGGTATTCGGCTATCCGAAGAAGATGAATACAGGGGTGCAGATTTATCGATTCATCATATCAGCGCCAACCCCGAAGAAGATATGGGCTCTTAAATATTGTTTGGATACATTTGATTAAGGCGTGGCTTAGGCTACGCCTTTTTTGATGAAGCTTAGAGGTGATTATGATTGGAAAAATAAACACATTAACCGTATTGAAAGAAGTTGATTTTGGTGTCTATTTGGATGGAGATAGCTTGGGCGAAGTGCTTTTACCCCTACGTTATGTTCCTGAACATTGTCAAGTCGGTGAGCCAATCGATGTGTTTTTATACCATGATTCTGAAGATCGTGTCATTGCCACGACAGAAACACCCTATGCCAAAGTGGGAGAATGTGCTTATTTGAAATGCGTTGCCACCAATCGTGTGGGTGCTTTTATGAATTGGGGGCTGATGAAAGATTTACTGGTGCCTTTTAATCAACAAAAACCACCGATGGAAGAAGGAAAGTCGTATGTTGTTTATCTTTATATTGATGAACAAAGTGGGCGAATTACGGGGTCTGCCAAGTTGGATCGATTCTTATTCCAAGATAGCGATGAGGATTTTGAAGTCGGCGATAAAGTAAATTTACTCAATGCCAATAAAACGGATTTGGGTTATAAGGTCATTATCAACAACAGTCATTGGGGTTTATTGCATGAGCATGATGCCAGCCGTTCACTGAAACGTGGTGAACGTTTTACAGGCTTGATTAAAAACCTTCGAGAAGATGGTAAAATTGATGTTTGTTTGCACGCGAATATGAGTGATAAATTGGATAAAACAGCTCAATCTATTCTCAAATCATTGCGTAAACATGGTGGTTTCATGCCCTATCATGATAAAAGTTCGCCCGAAGATATTTTACGTGTCTTTTCAATGAGCAAAGGTTTGTTCAAAAAGGGAATTGGTAGTTTATACAAAGTTAAAATGATTCGTATTGAATCGGATGGCATTCATTTGAATAACATTTGGGATAAAAAATAATGCCTGATGTGTCATCTTACATCAAACAAGTGGCGCGTGGTAAACATGGTTCGGAGCATTTAAGTCGAGAGGATGCCCGTATAGTCTTTTCAACACTCTTAAAGCCCGATGCCGACCTTTTACAACTGGGTGCATTCTTGATTACCCAACGTATGAAAGGGGAAACATCGCAAGAATTGACGGGATTTATTGAAGCATCTCGCCAGCATATTCAAGGGTTTGATAGCTATCACGCCGTTCAAGGTGCTGTGGATTTACCATGTTATGCAGGAAAACGCCGTGCTGCACATGCTTATCTTGTGGCTGCGTTACACATGCGTGATGCTGGTGTGCCGATATTTATTCATGGTGTGGAATCTATTGAAGGGCGGATTACGGCATGGGAGATCCTGAAAAAAGAAGGGGTCGTGCGTGCGACAAGTTTGCATGATGCTCAAACTATCATGCAACACGATGGTATGGTGTATATGGATTTAAGTGATATATCGCCTAATTTACATCGTATTTATCAATTGCGACCCCGTTTAGGCGTACGTTCTTTTGCCAATACAGTCGCTCGTTTATTGAATCCCATGCAATGTGACGGTCAGTTAAATGGTTTTTTTCATACGCCGTATGCCAATTATATGGCTGAAGCCAATATCGCCCTAAAACAACCTCGTTCATTGGTATTTATGGGTGCAGAAGGCGAACCCGAGTTGTATGCGGATCGTCAAAAAGTCGTTAAAATGCAAGTGGGTGAACATATCCGTGATGTTGCTTTTGATGATGCAGGTTATGAACCTTATCCACGCCAAGCAATGGAAAAGTTAGAGGATGTATTCACACAATTTGAACACATGAAACATCAGCCTTTGCCGCATGAATTAGCGCGCATTGAACGTATGGAACAAGCCTTTGCTTGGGCTTTAGGTCAAGCGATGGAGGAAACCCCTTATGCCTGAACGCATCTTGGCTATTCAAAATAAATTCGAGCAACTGCAAGCTTTGATGCAGTTATTGCGTGCTGAATGTCCGTGGGATAAATCGCAAACCATTGAAAGTTTACGTCGTTATTTATTGGAAGAATCCCATGAGGTGCTGGAAGCTATGGAACAAGCCTACCAAACAGGGGATTGGCAGAATTTGAAAAGTGAACTGGGTGATTTATTGCTACAAATTGCCTTTCATTGTTGTATTGCAAACGAAGAAAACCAGTTTAATTTTGATGATGTGGTCGATACCTTGGTGGGGAAAATGATTTATC
>JAUZQL010000172.1 GCA_030950975.1 Mariprofundaceae bacterium
TTTCAGATTAACCAGAAACTTTCTCAAAGGCACGGCAGGAGACAGTATCAACCTACTGATGGCGGCCTGTGCCTGGAATATGGCAAAATGGATGAGAGATACTATTTTGTCTCTTTTTGTTCTGATTTTTGGACTGAAAAAACAACTTAAACGTGCAAAAGCCAGACTGTCTAACACTACACAATGGATAAAACCCTTTTTGGGTAGTTTTGTTGGGTTTAGAAAACAGTTTCTGTGACTTTTTCAGGGCTGACTAAGTAAAGGCATGAGGCAGCTTAATGGCGTGTACACCCAGCTGACTAATCGTTATCACGGGAAAGTTGGACATGTTTTTCAGGGCCGATATAAAGCGATATTAGTACAAAAAGAAAACGACCTCTTCGAGTTAGCCCGATATATCGTATTAAACCCTGTAAGAGCGCGAATGGTGAAGGAAGCAAAGGATTGGCCTTGGAGTAGCTATCGACAAACAGCTGGCATATTAGATAATGATGCGTTGCTAACCACTGAATGGTTGCTATCTGCATTTTCAAAAAAATATGGAATAGCGCAAAAGAAATATATTGAATTTGTAAACCAAGGAAAAAACCAACCATCGCCTTGGGAGACACTTAAAAACCAAGTGTTTTTAGGCGATGAAGCATACGTCAGTCAAATATTGAGCAATATAGATCAAGATAAAGATTTGAGTGAAATACCCACATCACAGCGCAAAGAAAAAGCAAAGGACTTGCAATGGTATGAGCGGCAAGCTACTAGCCGAAATGACGCGATAAAACTTTCGTATGAAAGCGGTGGCTATAGCCTGAAAGAAATAGGGGCGTATTATAATTTACATTATTCGAGGGTGAGTAGAATTATAAGAAGGGCAAAAGGCAAGACCTGACCCCTTGGTCTTCTTGCTCTTGAAGCTTAGTCTGTAGGATTTTGTTTTTCAATTCTTTAGATGTATGATATACACCATAGTTACATCACTAGGGTGTTTGAAATGAGAATTAACATTAATATATCAGACGAATTAAAATTTCAGTCTGAACAAAAAGCAAAGTCTTTAGGGGTTTCTTTAAGTGCCTTTATTCGTTTGTTATTAACTAAAGAAACGGGAAATATGAGCACGTTAGATCAGCGCTTGCTAGAAATTGAAAAGCAAGGCTTTGAAAAGGTGGATGCTCAAGAATTTCAAAGCGAATTACAACAAATGATCAATAATGCTGACGCTTGAGATCAGTAAAAGTTTCAAAAAATCATTAAAGAAATATAAAAATAATAAAAAAGTTCTACAAGAGTTGAATATCGTCATTGAGCTTTTGTTGAATGACGAAGTATTACCTGAAAAATATAAAGACCATGTGTTAACAGGTAACCTTAAAAATATTCGTGAATGCCATGTGAAACCTGATGCATTATTACTGTATTTTGTTATCGATGACTTAGGTGTATTACGTTTATATGATTTTGGCTCGCATGCAGATATGTTT
>JAUZQL010000173.1 GCA_030950975.1 Mariprofundaceae bacterium
CATTCACAAGGCATTCCACGTCGTATCAACCATCTTATGGATCGTTGTTTGTTAATTGGTATGCGTAATCAGTGTAAGCTGATCAATAGCCAACTGGTTTCGGCAGTGATTCAACGGTACCCATCTTAATATGAATAAATACATGGATTTACTTCGCTCTCATCGTCAAACTTCTAACAGGGACAACGTGACATCACCGCTTGCATCCCAAGTTGATGCCATTGAAATAAATTTTCCCGATGAAAAAAATAGTATCAATGAATCTGAAATACGTTCAGCTGCGGATGAATTTAGCGATTTTATTGATGAGGAAGCTTTAACAGAAGGCGAAGTAAGCGTATCTGTCGCTTCTAGCAAACCAATACATAAACAACCCAATCATGAAACAATGAGTGTTACAAACAACACATGGCTACGCCAGTGCAGTCGGCATATTCAAGCTGTTTTTGAGCAAGCTGAGCAACATCAAGCCTGTAATATTCAAGCATTAGCTAAACATATTCAACAATTATTAACTCGTCTTGAAAATGACCATGAACAACACATGATGGATGCTTTAGAACTCAATATTTCTCAACAAACCCAACATATTCGAGAACGACACCAGAGTTTGGGTGGCTTGATACAAAAATCCATTTTAATGATGCTTTATACCATCAAAACGGGCAAACAACTCCAATTATCCAGCTCTGATTTACATATGCATACACTCGCATCGATGCTGCACCATAGTGGTATGGCACAAGTTTCGAATGATATTCGCAATAAAAAAGCACGACTCAATAAAAAAGAATTGAACGAAATCCGTCAAGCAGCAAGTCGAGGTGTTGATTTTCTAAAGCTTTCCAATATCAACGATGCGGTTATTTTAGATGCCTGCTTATTCGCCAATGAACGTTATGATGGTAGTGGTACAACAGGTTTATCGGGTTCAAGTATTGCATGGAGCGCACGTCTAACAGGTGTCTTATCGATGTTTGAAGCCTTGATTCACTATCGCCCTTATCGTAATCGCCTGCTACCTCGCGATGCCATTCGTGAAATGGTCAAAAATCATAAAAAAGCCTTTGATCCTGATATGCTTAAAGCATTGATAGAATCCATTTCTCTTTATCCTATTGGTACTTATGCACAACTCAATACAGGTGAAATTGGTTTAGTAACTCATATTCATCCCTATCGTCCTTTACGTCCTGTCGTTGAAATACGCATGGATCGACATGGTCATGCGATTCCTCCGCGTAAAATAGATTTAACGACTCAACCCAATCTCACCGTTGAACATTGCATGTATGAAGAAGCAACACTGGAGCTTGCCAATCAACACCAGTAAAACTTGTGTTCTTCCCATTTAGGATGAGAAAGCCTATAGGCTGGAAAAACAAAGCGTAATCCAGTATTTTGGTTAAAAAATTGGGCTCTTTTAAGTTAATCAGCCTACACCATGCATAAATTACATCGCTTGTGAGACACTATTCTTCTCACAAGCGATGCTTATCTTCAATTTAATCAACACCCTGACTTTTTAGATATTCTTCATAAGTACCATGAAAATCCACAATACCATCGGCAGTTAATTCAACAATGCGTGTTGCCAAAGAAGACACAAACTCACGATCATGACTCACAAAAATCAATGTTCCTTCATATTTTTCTAACGCTGAGTTCAATGATTCAATAAATTCCATATCCATGTGGTTGGTCGGCTCATCCAATACCAAAACATTGGGACTTTGCATCATCATTTTACCAAACAACATGCGTCCTTTTTCACCACCCGATAATTTGGTCACTGATTTTTTCATATCATGTTGTGTAAACAGCATGCGCCCTAAATAACCACGAACTTCTTG
>JAUZQL010000174.1 GCA_030950975.1 Mariprofundaceae bacterium
TGAACAATCACTGGTTTATTGAGCAAATGGGCGGCACGAATATGGGTGCGAAAACGTTGTTCTTGCACTGCGGCATCAACATGGGTGCGAAAAAAATCCATACCCGTTTCACCAATGGCAACGCACTTGTCATGGTTTGCCAAGCGGCAAATATCCTCAACAGTGGGTTCTTGTATGGTTTCATGATTGGGGTGAACACCCACAGAAAACCACACGCCCTGACGTGATTCCACCAAGTTTATCAGGCGTTCTGTTTGTTCCAATTCAACAGCCACCGCCACAATGCGGCTTACACCTGCTTGTTTCATGCGTGCAAAAACATCATCACGGTCATTATCAAACGCTTCAAAATCAATGTGGCAATGGCTATCAAATAATTCCATGCTTAAGCTCCCATGATGGCTTTTAAGTGCGCTAAAGTAACATGATGTACATCATCCAGTGCATGAGGATTGCCCAACACTTGAATAGCATCGCTTTCAGGTTCGCCAAGTTCAGAAACAATTAAATCCGCACCCTCAAACTTTTGTTGAGCGGTATAATCATTGATGGTGATGACACATTTGATGTGGGCAGCCAGTGCCGATAAACAACCATTACCTGAATCTTCCAACGCCAATGTATTTTCAGCAGGAATACCCAGTTGTTCCAATGCATAGTTATAAATATCAGGTGCGGGTTTCTTAGCAGCTACAATGTCGCCCGCAGCCAATACTGCAAAACGGTCAAACCATTCTTTGCCTAAAGAGTGCTCAATCAAAGCATCGAGCGCAGCAGGTGTGGTGGTCGTAGAAATACCCAATGTAATACCTTCTGCATAGGCTTCTTCAAGCAAACGTAACACACCTTTACGCAAAGGAATCAAGCCATCCGCAATCAATGTCTGATAATGAATGGTTTTGCGAGCATGTAATTTTGCGATTTCTTCATCAGGCATATCAGGCAAACCACCACGCTTGATATCAAATTTCATACGTTCTTTGCCACCCGTAACAGTCAAGAGTTCACCGTATGTTTCAACATCCCAACGGCGTTCTAACCCTGCTTCTTCAAAGGCTTTATTAAAGGCAACACGATGCCCATCTCGCTCTGTATCTGCCAATGTCCCATCGACATCCCATAAAATACATTTTAACTCAGTCATGCTTACCCCCTCGAAAATCTGTGTGGCAAACCCTATGATACCACCATGAGTACTACCATCCATATCACACCCGACATACAAACAGAAAAACCTGCCTTGAAAAAGCCACCCATGTATAAGGTTATCATGCTGAATGATGATTACACTCCGATGGACTTTGTCGTGGAACTGCTAACACAGTTTTTTCATCATGATGATGACAGTGCCAATCGTATTATGATGTCGATACATCAAACAGGTGTAGGAATTTGCGGTATATATCCTAAAGATATTGCAGAGAGTAAGGTCATGAAAGTAGAAGCCTACTGTCGTAAACACGGGCATCCTTTATGCTGTAGTGTGGAAAAAGAATCCGAAGAATCCTAATTGTTGAAGTAAGGAGACAAAAAATGGGCATTTTAAATGAAGAACTGGAACAAACGCTTAATTCTGTATTCCAATTGGCACATATACGCCGCAATGAATTTGTGACTGTAGAACATCTTTTGCTGGGATTATTGGATAATGTTTCCTGCCAACAGGTATTGAATGGTCTTAACGCTGATAGTGAAGCCTTAAAGCAGAAACTTGAAACCTTTATTGATGATCATGTGGTTATTTTACCCGAAAATATGGGTGAAACCACGGCAAGCATTGGTTTACAGCGGGTGGTTCAACGTGCTGTCATGCATGTTCAAGCGGCAGGTAAAGAAGAAGTGACAGGCGCGCATGCTTTGGTGGCTATTTTTTCGGAAAAAGATTCGCATGCTGTG
>JAUZQL010000175.1 GCA_030950975.1 Mariprofundaceae bacterium
GGTGTACGTTCACCCATGGCCATCGCTTCACCTGTATATTGACTAAAATCACTCGCAGTCACGCCCACATCGGCCACAGGAACTTGGTATGCCCCCACCATTTGGTCGCGTGCTACAAGCCCTGTAATGGAACGATCACCAATGGTAATGAGAAAGGCTTTACTGGCGACAGAAGGTAAGCGTAAGACACGTTGAATGGCTTTGCTTAATTCAATACCATCAACATTTAATGCCGTAGATTTGGATGCTTGATGCTGTGCATGACGCAACATTTTTGGTGGTTTGCCTAACAATACTTCCAAGGATAAATCAACGGGTGTGTCATTGAGTTCTGAATCAGCAACATACAAATGCCCATCATCAGTGGCTTCACCCAATACAGCAAACAAGCAACGTTCACGGTCACATATCGCCTTAAATTCAGGCAAAGATTCAGGAGCAATGGATAAGACATAACGCTCTTGCGCTTCATTGCACCAAATTTGCATCGGACTCATACCACGTTCCATATTGATGACATGGCGTAAATCAAACTTGCCCCCTCGTCCTGCATCATGAATCAACTCAGGTACAGCATTGGATAAACCACCTGCACCAATGTCATGAATAAACAAAATAGGGTTTTTATCACCTTTCTGCCAACAGCGATCCAAAACTTCTTGGCAACGACGTTCCATTTCAGGATTTCCACGTTGTACCGAATCAAAATCCAATGATTCTGCATTTGAACCAGTGTTCATACTTGATGCTGCGCCGCCACCCAAACCAATCAACATGGCAGGACCACCAAGTTGAATAATCAACGACCCCGCAGGCACATGATTTTTATGGACATGACGGGCATCAATATTGCCCACACCACCTGCCAACATAATGGGTTTGTGATAACCCCTTAAATCACCATCAATGTCTTGTTCATAGGTGCGGAAATAACCTGCGATATTCGGACGACCAAATTCATTGTTAAACGCCGCCGCACCAATCGGCGCATCCAACATAATATTCAGCGCAGATTCAATCCGTTCAGGTTTACCATGATTGACTTCCCAAGGTTGTTTGAAATCAGGGATTTGCAAATTCGATACACTAAAACCACACAAGCCAGCTTTGGGTTTAGAGCCAATACCCGTAGCTCCTTCATCACGAATTTCTCCACCCGAACCTGTCGCCGCACCAGCAAATGGAGAAATCGCCGTAGGATGATTGTGTGTTTCCACTTTCATCAAAATATGCACATCATCACCATGTTCACTGTAATGTTGATCAGCGTTGGGGTAAAAACGCTTGGAAGAACCGCCTTCAATGACCGATGAATTATCCGAATAGGCAACAATCGTGCCTTCTGGGGATGTTTGATGGGTATGACGAATCATGGAAAATAAAGACTGATCCATGACTTCACCATCCACCGTCCAATCCGCATTGAAAATTTTATGACGGCAATGTTCTGAATTGGCTTGGGCAAACATCATCAGTTCAGCATCACTGGGATTTCGGTTCATGGTGATAAAATTTTCTAAAAGATAATCAATTTCATCATCAGCAAGTGCTAAACCCAAGGTTTGGTTGGCTTTCACCAAGGCATCACGACCATCGTTTAATATATCAATACGCATCAAAGGCTTGGGTTCTTGATGTTCAAAAAGTTGTTGTAAATCAGTCACTGATGATAAAACAGATTCAGTCATTTTATCATGCAGTGCTGCACCAATACGTTCACGATGACCTTGGATACGATAGGCAATGGCTCGTTCAATACGCAATAATTTGGATAAACCACAAAGCTTGGCAATGTCAGTTGCCTTGGATGACCATGGTGAAATTGTTCCAACACGTGGGGTTACAAGAAATAAATCATCACTGGCATCGGCTGTAAAATAATCTAAAGGATGCCCTAAAATACTCGCCAAGCGTTGGCTATCTGTTTCCGTCCAATCACTGGATACTTCAGCGATATGAATAAAATGTGCATCGATATTTGATGTTTGCAAAATATCGCACAATTTATTTTTTCGGAAGTCAGAAAGTGCTAAAGAGCCTTGAAGTATAAGCAGTTGGGAAGAAGCAGATAAAGGAGTCATGTGCGCACGCTATAAGCTTCTAAATGGAAACCAAGTCTATTTCAAAAGTCATGAACATTGATGGATTAATAGGTATATCGGCAGTGGTAAAATAAGCCACAAGCTGAACAGTTACAGTTATTTGATTCTCGTGCTATTTTAAATAGGGGAAGCAAAAAAAGCACCCACATTACTGTAAGTGCTTGTTTTGTTTAATATGGTGCTCCCTGAGCGATTCGAACGCCCGGCCTTCTGATTCGTAGTCAGATGCTCTATCCAGCTGAGCTAAGGGAGCTAACAGTGAAAATTTATACAAGGGAAATGGTGCTCCCTGAGCGATTCGAACGCCCGGCCTTCTGATTCGTAGTCAGATGCTCTATCCAGCTGAGCTAAGGGAGCCTTTGTTTCCTTTGTCGGAAATTTTGCGAAAGGTAACGTCTTTCAACCAAACTTTCCAGTTTGGATTATCCAAGCCAAAAAGCTCAGGAAAATCCAAATAAAACCAACCGCGATATTCTATATGACCATTCAAACTTAATTCAATCAAAGCAGCAGGATTGTCTATTGTCGCATCATCAATCATCTTACCAGATTGAATACGAAGCCCTTTTGCTAAACCAAGCAAACGAATATGCCACACACCAAATGTAAGCTCATTCCCTTGATTTAAAGAAATTTCAGTTGCTTTAGCTGTATTACGGTGTAAAAAAAATAAAACAACATGACCCTTTTGAGATCTTGCCCATTCGGGAACATCATCAAGCTGATGATTAGAATGAAGATCATCAGATGATTGCAGGGGTAACTGCCAATGAATGGATGCTTGCTTTTCTGTTCGATCACAACCCGAACAAAAACATAACACCATCAAGATCAGTCCGACCAATATAAAACTGGCGGAGAGAGAGGGATTCGAACCCTCGATAGGAATAAACCTATACACCCTTAGCAGGGGTGCGCTTTCAGCCACTCAGCCATCTCTCCGTTGTTCTGATATTGTCGATTCAAGCGACACCAATAAAGCAGTATCATCTCGAATGGCGCGCACTATAGGTCGGTAAAATTTCATGGCAAGTCCCTTTTTTTTATGATTCAATACGATGGGTTTTATAATAGTTAATCAAACCATTGGTGGACGTATCATGACTATCCACTTCATCATCAAACATCAGTTCAGGAAGAATAGTACGCGCCAATTCTTTACCGAGTTCTACGCCCCATTGATCATAGGCATTGATGTCCCAAATAACACTTTGTACAAATATTTTGTGTTCATACATCGCAATCAAACTGCCTAAAGTATGTGGGTTTAAGCGTTGAAAAAGAATGGAGTTGGAAGGTTTATTACCTTGAAAGACTTTATGAGGAAGCAATGCTTCCAATGCTTCACCTTTTAAGCCTTTACTTTGTAACTCAGTACGTACTTCTTCGCTCGTTTTACCTCGCATCAAGGCTTCTGTTTGTGCAAAGAAATTAGACAATAAAATCGTATGATGCTGTCCAATCGGATTCTTGCTATCAATCGGTGCTAAAAAATCACATGGCACAAGCTTAGTTCCCTGATGAATCAACTGATAAAAAGCATGTTGCCCATTGGTACCGGGTTCTCCCCAAATGATAGGACCTGTTGAATAATTGACTGGTTTACCATTTCGCCTTACTGATTTACCATTACTTTCCATGTCAGCTTGTTGAAAATAAGCTGGAAAACGGTGCATATATTGATCATACGGTAAAAGAGCATGGGAATCTGCATCCCAGAAATTATTATACCAAACACCCAATACACCTAAAATAACAGGTATATTTTCTTCCAAGGGTGCGGTTCTAAAATGTTCATCCATCTCATGAGCACCCGATAATAAGGCTTCAAAATTATCCATACCCAAATACAGTGCTATGGATAGTCCAACAGCACTCCATAATGAATAACGACCACCCACCCAATCCCAAAACTCAAACATCAAATCAGGATCAATACCAAAATTCTTCACAGCTCTAAGATTGGTTGAAACAGCAACAAAATGTTTAGAAACAGCCGCTTTACTTCCGCCTCGTGTTAGAAACCAGTCACGGGCAGTGCGGGCATTCGTTAAAGTTTCTTGTGTGGTAAAGGTTTTGGAAGCAATGACAAAAAGCGTGGTTTCACGGCTTAAATATTTCAATGTTTCGACCATTTGTGTGCCATCGACATTGGAAACAAAATGAATATTCAAATCATCTTTAGAGAATGGCTTTAAGGCTTCACAGACCATGACAGGTCCTAAATCAGAACCACCAATACCAATATTGACAATATCTGTGATGCGCTTGCCCGTACAACCCTTCCATTCACCACTGCGAACAGACTCGCTAAAATCACGCATCCGTTGTAACACATGATTAATTTTTGGCATCACATCTTCGCCATCAAACATGACAGGGCGATTGGAACGATTGCGTAAGGCCGTGTGTAATACAGCTCGGTTTTCAGTATTATTGATATGTTCACCTGAAAACATTTTATCGCGCATTGTTTCAACACCACAATCTCTTGCCAGTGTCATTAATTTTTCTTTAGTCTCAAGATTAATGATGTTTTTAGAGTAATCGAGAATAATATTATTCAATGAAACAGAAAAATGCTGAAAACGTTTTGCATCTTGTGCGAAAAGTTCACGCATATGCACGTTGTTGAGATCGTTTCGATGGGATTTTAATGCTTGCCATGCTGGTAATTCAGTCAGTTTTGTCATCCTATTCCCCCCTGATTGATGCAGCATACTAGCAACAATCCGATGATATTCATCAAGCATCTAACGTTGAAATAAGAAAACCCAACGAATGAATACAATACCTTCGCCAAAAATTGATAGGGTAGCCTCTTTGCCGTAGCATGACTTTTTCAAAAAAACAAATAACCAAACAAAAGAAGCTACCCATGAACGAAATAATGCGCACTCTATTGCCAATACCTTCGCCAACTTTTATTCTGAAACCAAAATAAAAAGTTAATGTTTGTAACAGTTTGATTTTGCAAGGATATATTAAAAATAGCTACGGCATTTGGGCGATGTAATTTTTAATATGCAGCGGATATAAGAAATAAGACAGCTACTCACGTGCTTTATGGAAAAGTACCTGGAAATTGGCGAAGGTATTGTATTGCCAATAGGCAATATTCTGGATTCAAAAACATTCAAACAGCTTAAAATTATCACCGAGGCAGCACTCTCGATGACGGGACGAATGACGATGTTGGGCTTATCTCGTTGGTCTTCTGATGGTGGAAGTTATCGAACGGTTCAA
>JAUZQL010000176.1 GCA_030950975.1 Mariprofundaceae bacterium
CATATCTACATTCACATTCAATGCCATACCATGATAAGCAACGCCATTGCGAACACGAATACCGATGGCAACAATTTTTCCTTTGGATGTCCAAACCCCCGGTTTTCCACACCATCGATCCGCTTCAATATCATAATATTGTAACAATTGAATGGCAGAATCCTCTAAAGTTTCAATGTATTTTCGTACACGAATACCACGCTGACGCAAATGAATAACTGGATAAAACATCACTTGCCCTAAGCCATGAAATGTTGTTTCGCCCCCACGATCGGTACTTAAAAAAGGTGCAGGAAGGGTTGAATAACGGTTATCAATGGCTCGTTTTCCTGTTGTATAAATAGGCTCATGTTCACAACCTAAAACCATTTCATGACCATGATGTTGCGCAAGTTCACTGGCATGATGTTGAAGACTTTGCCATTGCTGAACGTATGCTTGCCGACCCAACCATTTTTTTTCAAATTTATCAGATGTCATCCACACTCCAAAATTATTAGAAAAATGATTTAACTTTCATTTGACCAATGATTCATTTTATCCAAGGATAAACCATGATTTCAATATTTCGCTATTATATATTACCCATCATTGTTGTAATACTCGGTACTTTAGCCAGTTACACTTTATATCTTTATGAAGACCACCATGAACATCAAAAATTTCAAACTGAATTTGAATTACGCTCAGAAGCTCATACAGCAGGTGTTGTGGCTGCATTGCGTATGTTTGAACAAAAAGTCAGGACTTTGAAAATATTTATCAACACTGAAAGTATCGAAAACATCGAAACAATTGAACAACAAAAAGCCGCAGTTAAAGCGAGTATGGGGGATGAAAAAGCAATACGTGCCATTGTATGGGTATCCCAAGATCATACAGCACATCACCTTTTAGAGAAGCAAGCTTCTTTAGCCTTTTTAAGCAACATTGAAGTGAAAAAAAACATCATGCTTGGTTTAGAAAAAAACATTGATCGTGTGTCTTTTTACACATCCGATAAACAAGTCTGGGTTGTTGAATCATTCCCGATCATGGATGATTATCATATCAAAGGCGTGTTACTCATCGCTTGGGATATAGGCATCGAAATTGAAAAAGCATTGCATGCCTTACCTGTGGCAGGCATTGATATTCATATTTCAAATCTTATAAAAACGCAAAAAAATAGCTTATACACCCATCTATCTCGTAGCCGCCAAGTAGTCAGTAATATCAATGACTCACGTGTGTTCTCTTTTTCAGAAACAAGCCAACTCATGCAACACACTTGGGAATTTTCTTATCAAAGTGCCCCAATTTTCTTACAAGAACATCAAGCGGATGATGCTAAAACCTTATTTATTGGCGGATTATTGGTAACATTATTACTCGCTTGGTTATCCATCCTTCTCTATAATCGTGAGCGTATCATTCAACAACAAGTGACGAAAAAAACCCATGAATTAAACCAAAGTAAGCATCGTGTTACCATGTTAATGAATTCCCTTTCAGAAGGGCTTTATGATATGGATTTAGAAGGTCGTTGTACGTTTATCAATCAACGTGCTTTGGATATGTTTGCTTATGCATGTAAAGAGGATGTTGTAGGAAAAGATGCCCATCAACTTTTTCACCATAGCGATAATGATGGCCACGCCATTGCACGCCATGATTGTAAAATTTTAAACCTTCTTGAGGATGAGGCTATTGAGGTTGTTAAGGCTAACAATGAAGTGTTTTGGAAATCGGATGGCACATCTTTTCCAGTCGCTTACCGAGCGACCGCTGTCCTCAATGATGAAGGAGATACCATCGGTAGTGTCGTGACTTTCTTGGATATTTCAGAAAAAATTAAACTTCACAAAGAAGCAGAAACATTACAAAAGCAAGTGGAACATACACAACGCTTGGAATCACTTGGGGTCTTGGCTGGTGGTATCGCTCATGATTTTAATAATTTATTAAGCGTTATTCTGGGTAATGTTGAAATTGCACGTATGGATATAACAGAAGCAAACAAGCTTGATCAAGCTTTAAAACGGGTGGAACAAGCAAGCCATCGTGCCGCAGATTTATGTAAACAAATGTTGGCTTATGCAGGTGAAGGACGTTTTGTGATTCAACCCGTCAATATCTCTGAAGTCATTCAAGATATTGGGCAATTACTTGATGTTTCCATGCATAAATCTGTAAAATTAGATTACCAACTGACATACTCAATCCCCATGGTCGAAGGCGATAAAGCTCAACTACAACAAGTGATGATGAACTTATTAACCAATGCGAATGAAGCCATCGATGAGGCATTAGGTGGCACTATTCGTATTAAAACGGGCATAAAAGCCCTTAATCATAGCGATATTCAACAGAGTTATGGTGAATGGGAAAAAATACAGCCTGGATATTTTGTATATTTAGAAGTGAGAGATGATGGATGTGGTATGAGCGAAGAAACCACGAAGAAAATATTTGATCCTTTTTACACCACAAAATTTACAGGTCGGGGTTTGGGTATGAGTGCTATTCTAGGCATTGTACGCAGTCACCACGGCGTTTTAACTTTAGATACAATCGAAGGGCAAGGAACAACCATAACTGTTTACTTTCCTGCCTCCTCAAACTTAAGCGTCGATGCTTCCAATGAGATTCCTACTCCAAAACATCTGTCAGTCACTCATCTTGATACGTCTTCCATGCTATCAGAAACTAAACCTCGAAATGGCGAAGCATTGATTTTAGTGGTGGATGATGAAGAAACTTTGCGTGAAATGACGGGCTTAATGTTAGAAGATCTTGGTTATGATGTACTTTATGCTGCAAATGGAGAAGAAGCTGTTCATTTATATGAAAAAGAACAGCAACATATTGATCTAATTTTGCTTGATATGACCATGCCAAAAATGAATGGACAAACATGTTTAGCAAAAATACAGGCTATTTGCCATGATGTTCCTGTACTTTTGATGTCAGGCTATAGTGAAACAGAATTTCAACATTTAGGTGATTTTTTAGGTAAACCTTTTAGTTTAGAAGACTTAAAACAAAAGGTTTTCAAACTGTTAAACCGTTAATAAACATTCAAGCATGAAAATATCATCATGCCCGAATGCTTTTATCGGGGATCTCATGTTTGAAACAAGAGACCCTCAATATAAGCACTCGAGGGTAACGATTAAATCCGCATCGGCATGACAATGTATTTTTCACCACTTTGCCCAACAGGGGATAACAAAACAGGTGATAATTCATCTCGATAATTCATACTAATTTCTTCTGAATCCAACACATTCAAAACATCACGCAAATAACGACCATTAAAGCCAATACTCATGTCAATTTCTGATCCTTGGGCTTCAACAAATTCTTCTGATTGTTCTTGTTCACTATTATGGGCAGCAATATGTAAACCTTCCGCTGTGAACTGAATACATAAATCATGAGTCACTTCATTGGCGACAATCATACAACGCCGTAGCGCCTTATCTAATGCCTTACAATTGATTTTAATGTCATACGGGTGACTGGTCGGAATAACATCTTGGTAAGCAGGAAAAGTTCCATCAATCACCTTACTAATCAAGGTATAAGCACCACATTGTAAACGAACTTGTTGTTGACTTAGACCAAGTTCAATCATACCGCCATCATCTTCTGCAATTTTTTTCATTTCAATGACTGTTTTACTGGGCACAATGGTATGAATAGCTTGACTTAAATGTTCCATTTCCATTTGAATCAAATTTAAACGGTGGGTATCCGTTGAAACGATACGAAAACCAATGTTTGGTTCAGTTTCAAATAATGCACCTGTCAAATATTTACGTGTTTCATCAGAGGACATGGCAAAGGCTGTTGATTGAATCATTTTTGATAAAAACTTTTGTTCAATGGTAAATACCATATTTGTTTCATTATGTGGCATACCTGGAAAATCAGTGCAAGGCATGGTAATCAAACGAAACCGTGAACGACCACTTTTAATGTTTAAAAAAGAATTTTCTAAGGTTAATTCAACAGGTTTATTGGTATCTAGTTCCTTGATGATTTCAAATATTTTTTGCGCTGAGACTGTAATCGCACCTTCTTCCAAAACCTCAGCTTCTTGAATCGCTGAAATCGCTATTTGTAAATCAGTACCAATCACTTCTAATTGATGGGGAAGTGCTTTCAAACACACATTACATAAAATGGGTTTTGTATTCTTTTTTTCGACAATGCTTTGACAGCGTTGAATTTGTTTCAATAACAAGGGTTGTGCAACAATAAGTTTCATACTGGCTCCTATATAAACTTAATTATAAAAGATATAGTCATCGTAGTAAGGGCTGTGGATAACTTAGTAACTTTATAAAGCTATATATTTCAGGTATTAATAGCGTTCTTTCTTGTGGATAACATGTGTATAAATAATGTATAATATGTGTATAACTAGGCCACATTCGTATTTCATAAGATAAATGCAAGTTATCCACAAATTATCCACAACTCACTAACATGCTTTTCCACTGACTTATCCACAGGGGTCATTATCTTAAATTAGATAATAATTGTTCTACTTCATCTTGAAAAACGAGATCATTTTGACATCTTTTTTCAAGTTTTCGACAGGCATAAAGAATGGTTGTGTGATCACGATTGCCAAATTCTATGCCAATTTGAGGTAGCGATAATTGTGTTAATTTTTTACTAATATACATCGCCACTTGCCTTGGAAAAGCAAGGTTACGGCTTCGTTTGGTGGAACGCATTTCTTTGATTGGAATACCATAATATTCAGCCACCTTTTTTTGAATATCATTGACAGTAATACTATCGACGGTGACATTGAGTTGATCATGCAACACAATTTTTGCCATTTCCACATCAATTTTCTTTTTCGTAAAATGAGAATAAGCGGTGAGACGAGTTAAAGCACCTTCCAATTCACGGACGTTGTTATCAATGCGTGATGCCAATAAATAGGCGACATCTTGATGTAAAGTAATCCCTGCTAATGCAGATTTATTAGCCAGAATCGCTAAACGTGTTTCAAGATTAGGACGTTGAATATCTGCCACTAAACCCCAGTTAAAGCGAGAACATAAGCGTTCTTCTAAATGACTCATATCATGAGGGTTACGATCGGATACTAAAATAATTTGTTTATGAATTTCATGTAAGGCATTGAAGGTGTGAAAAAATTCTTCTTGAGTGCTCACTTTTCCTGCAATAAATTGAACATCATCGACAATTAACACATCGACTTTTCGATAATTTTTGCGAAATTGATCTGTGGATCGATTGCCAATGGCTTTGATTAATTCATTGGTAAAGCGTTCGCCAGTTCGGTAGGTAATTTTAATGCCAGATGTTTGACGCAATTGATTGGCAATGGCATGAATTAAATGTGTTTTTCCTAAACCGACACCACCATGTAAATACAAGGGGTTGTAGCTTTCCCCTGGTTGTTCAGCAACAGCATGACAAGCGGCATACGCAAACTCATTGCTCGGTCCAATAACAAAATTTTCAAAAGTAAAGCGAGGGTCAATATGCCCATCGATTTCTGATGGAATATGCTTGGAAGTGCTTTCTTTTTTAGATTCAATGGGGATATCTTCATC
>JAUZQL010000177.1 GCA_030950975.1 Mariprofundaceae bacterium
GGTTATGTGAGTAATCGCATGGGTCCGATGTCTGCATGGTTATGGAATAATGGTGGTGATACTCAAATTGCGATTGCCAATATGGCATTGTATCGCGGCGGTTTGGTGCCTGAACATTTGAATACATCTGCGGATGGAAAAGTGTGGTGCTTTGATGCAGCACTACAAAAAGTGCGCCATAATGAATTGTTAAATGAGTTTACACAGCCCACTCATCGTGAATTGCTAGGGCAAGCTTGGCGCATGTATGACTCCAATTATTTCATCTATAGAACGGGCTATCGAGATACAAAAAAAGGCACGCATAATAAGTTTGATGAACCATCCTTATTTATTTTTAACCGAGAAAACAGTGAGTTAAGTATGCTTCCCAAAGCCTTCGATGGTGCGATTTCTCCTGACGGAAAACAGATTGCTTTTGTCCGCAATGTTGAGGGAAATTATGATTTATGGTTACAAAACATCGATGGCACAGGATTAACACAGCTTACCACTGAGACGTATGGTGATTTTGAGCCTGCATTTAGCCCCGATGGTCAACAACTTGCCTTTGTTTCTAATCGAGATAGCGAAGGTAGTGTACGTCAAACATCCATTTATGTGATGGATGTAAAGACGGGAAAAGTGAAACGTATTACCAATGCTCCTGAAGCTTCAGATGGTGGTGTCGCATGGAAAGATATGCACACCCTTATTTTTCACTCAAATCGTGACTTAAAACATCCAAGAACACGAACATCATCCAACTGGAATTTATGGAAGGTAGACATTGAATAAGATGAGATTTATATACACCTGTGTTTTAGCTTGTGGCTTATGTTTAAGTTTAGAATCAGCAGCACAAGCTGAATCACTATTTGGCAATAACAGTGATGTCAAAGAGCGTGATAGTGCGCAACTCTTAACGCTCGAAACGAAAGAAAATGAAATGTATCCTAAGGTCTCACCTGATGGGAAATATCTCCTAACCTTAACCATGCAAGGTCATGATGTGTCTATTTCTCGTCGCGCCATTCAAAATGGTGGTTACTTAAATATTGTCACCGATGATATTGCGTCGTTTGCATCGTTTGCTTGGTTCCATGATCAAGTTACTTTTTCATCGAGTCGTACAGGTATGTTGAGCCTTTGGAAGAAGCCTGCCAATGGCAAAGGTTTGATGCGCCGTGAAATAGAACTCACGGGGCACTTACAAGAAATCACTTTATTAGAAGATGGTAGCATTATTGCCACACGCATCGCACAAGGTTACAAACAAAAACATGGTTTATCCTCAGATCACTTTAACAATTGGGATATGGGTTCAGTCCATAGTTACATTGTGCATATTTTCCCTGACGGCTCGGAAAAACGTTTAAGCAGCGGCTCTGGTGCATCCTTATCCAAAGATGGTCAACACCTTGTTTTTTCCATTGCAATGGGCAAAAGCCAACATTTATTTATGATGGATATCGATGGTTCAAATCTTGCCCAGCTTACTTCAGGACATGTGCAAGATGCCCAAGCCACTTGGAGTGCTGATGGCAAATGGATTGTATTTACTTCAAATCGGGCTGGAACTGTCGATACAGGTGTGAGTTATAAAAACAATTGGGAATTATGGGCTATTTCCAATGAAGGCACCCACTTGACCCGTTTAACATACAACAAAGCCAAAGATGGTGCGCCCTCAATGGCAGATGATGGAACTGTTTATTTTCACTCTGATCGACGCATTGATAAGGCTATTTTAGCAGAACGTGAAGTACGAGGTTCAGCCACAGGTTTTCACATTTGGAC
>JAUZQL010000178.1 GCA_030950975.1 Mariprofundaceae bacterium
CGTTGGGCTTTTTTTAGCTGCCTTTCCGAAGCTCGGAGAAACTTGGGGGCATTGATTTTAGTTCCGTTCGATTCCACAAGAAAATCTTTGATGCCAAGGTCAATGCCCACTGTTTTTGTGGAACGACTAAGCTTTGAAATAGGTTTCTTATGTTCAATCGCTTCTTCAACATTAATCGATGCATAATACTTTTCTGATGGAGTGATTGAGATGGTGATGGAACATATTTTTTCAACGTGTTTCAAACTTCGATGGAAGACAGTTTTAATGCCTGTTTTCAACTTCGGTATGCATATCTGATTATTTTGAACATCCACTCTAAAATGCTGTGGCACACAAAATGATTCATGATTCCCTTTTCTTTTAAAGGATGGATAAGCAGACTTTAATGATGAACTGAAAAATCGTTTATATGCTTTCTCAAGATTAAGCGCTGCACCTTGCAGGCTTTGTGCATTCACTTCTTTGAGCCAAGCATATTCAGCTTGTTTTTTGAGTTTAGGAAGCAAGTTTTGACAGGCAAATCCACTCATAGAAACGCCATCTTGTTTATAAGCATTGAAACGAGTTGCAAGAAGGTGATTGTAAACAAAACGCACACAACCAAAATGTTTAGCAAAAAATACTTTTTGTTCATCATTTGGATAAATACGGAACTTATATGCCTTGTTTATCACTTCTTTCACTTTTTATTTTGCTCCTCAATGAACTGTGTTTCCATAAGTTTATGGTAACTTTATATATGGTTTTTGTCCATATTATACAACAATTCAATACATTTTTGCGCTAAAGCGCAACATTACTTTCATCTCGGCAATGAATTACCGAGAATTCCTGTAATGAAGTCTTAAATATTTATCTTTCATGGTATTTTTAGGATCTTACTTCGATTTACTTATAAATCGAAATAGTTTCTTGATTACCTAGTAGTCCTATAACCGCACAGAATCACTCAGGCCGACAGTTTCATAGAAATATATAGACACATCAATCAACAAGGTTTCCAAGGGTTTACGACGGTTATAAATCGCTATTTTACACAAACGATAAATAGGGATTTTTAACAATTAGCCACGTTCTTTAACACTTATGGAGATCTTGCAAATAATCAGTGATGCAATCGATACTAAAAGTTGCATGAAATGCACTGAAAGAATATTTACATATTTCATTTCGATTATTTTTCAACTTGCTTATAAAACTTCTATCGCTGCCTTCTTGTTATTAATTATTTTCCAATTCAGATAGCTTTAATATTGACCATCTGATTGCATTTAGCTTGCTTCTACCTGTTTTAAGACACAGCTCTTCTAATTTTCCATATTCAAATTCATTAAATGGGACGCTGATAGCTTTGTAATTTCTTGGTGCATTAGGCTTAGGCATTTCAATTTTAATCGAAGTATTACCATCTGCTGCTGATGCAAATCTTTCAATAGCCTCATTCGTTGGACTTGGCATTTGGGTTGTTTCTTTTTTGTAAGTTCTCTTTTTAACCATTGAAAACCTCTTTCATTAAATTTTGGATTTCATTTGTGGCTTTAGAATTACTCATATCCACAACACCCATGCCTTCGCTAATTGAATCCCGATAAACTTTTCTATCTTTGATAGATGTTTTTAGAAGCTGAATTTCAGGGTAATCTTTTAGATATTCGCGAGCTTCATCATCTTCGTGGATGACATGGTTTGTTGGTGCCATTGTAATGACTCCATATACAGCCAAGTTAGGGTTTAAATCTTTTGCCTGAACAATGATGTTTTGTAAGTTTGGAAGCGTATCTAAATCTGGTTGAGAGGGTCTAAATGGAATGAGTAATATATTTGCGGCAGTCATTCCCGTTCTTAGTTCTCGACTGTCTCGTCCAGCAGCATCAACAACAACATACTCATAACGTTTGTCGAGATCGAATAATGTCTCTCGAATATTTTCATATTTCTGAACGCAGTGAACCACAGGTAGCTTCTTATTTTTAAGCCTATCAGTAGCCCATAGTGCAGAAGTAGACTGTCTGTCTGAATCAACAAGTACAACATCGTATCCTTTCAAGGCTAATGCTGCGCAAATATTAACAGCAGTTGTGGACTTACCACACCCACCTTTTTGGCTTCCAATTAGTATTATCATAGTTCTTAATTAACTCCATTACAGTACCTATAAGACACTATATTGGTACCAAAATAATATTATACAACTTTTTTATTTAATGCTCTTGAAA
>JAUZQL010000179.1 GCA_030950975.1 Mariprofundaceae bacterium
ATGCCTTCGTGGTCATAAAGTTGCCTTGGTTGCCATCACCAAACATGGCGCAGCACAAGCGGCTGAACTGGCTCCCAAACTAGCGGCAGTAGACATCATCACATCGATGAAATTTGCACAGGTATTTAGTCATCTTGATCATCCAGTGAAGGCTTATGAAGGTGCATTACGCACACAAATTCCTTTGATGTTTCGTGATTACGATCAACTTATTTATTTTGTATCGTTAGGGGCAGTGGTGCGTTTGATTGCACCACATATGATCTCAAAAGATGAAGACCCTGGAGTATTGGTGGTGGATGATGCAGGGCAATATGTGATTCCTGTGCTTTCTGGACATGTCGGCGGTGCCAATGCTTGGGCTGAATATGTGGCTGATTTGCTGCATGCCAAAGCTGTACTGACCACGGCATCCGATGTCGGCAAAACCATTCCTGTAGACATCTTAGGGCGTGAATTGGCTTGGAAAGTGGAATGTCCAAAAATAAATATCACACGGGTTTCTGCGCATGTGGTCAATGAAGAAGCCATTGCTTTTGTCGATGAACGTGAAAACCCCAGTATGGATTGGTGGATACGTGCCAGTGCTTTGCCCAAAACGATTCATTTATTTAAGAGCTTTGAAGATGTGAATGTGGATGATTTTGCTGCGATATTGTGGGTTACGAATCGAGAACTACCTGAAAATATTTGGGATGTATTGCACGAAAAGTTGGTCGTTTATCGCCCTAAGCCTGCTGAATAATTAACTCACCACAAAGTCATCGAGGCACGAAGTTTTTTTATCGTTTGTTTTGCAATAACGCCGATTGTTTGTCATGTATAAGTATTTGATATATTTTAATTTTATAACTGATGTTACGCATGCCGTCATCCCGTGGTCTTATTAAGACTTTGGGCTATTTACGCCATGAATACATATAATAATAACGCATAACGTGCCAATTTACCCACGCTAACCAAGCATAAAAACCATAACCATGAACAACGTAACATGCCTGCCATGAAGCATAAGGGATCGCCTATCACAGGTAACCATGCAAAGAGCAACGAAAATTTGCCGTACTTTTCAAAGTAATGACTTGCCTGATGCAGTTTATTGGCATCCATACGCAGCCAACGTTGATGTAAGGCGATATGCGCAAACCATCCCATCGTATATGTCACAACACTGCCCAACACATTGCCCACAGTAGCAACCCACAATAATCGACTGGCATTGCCACCTTCATGGACTGAATACAGCAATAAAGCCTCAGAACCACCGGGGAATAACGTCGAAGCAATAAAAGCTGAGAAAAAAAGCGCCCATTCCAACGTCGGAAGGCTTAATTCAGTGGCTGCTCTTTGTTGATTAAATCTTTGGCATGAAGGCTTTGTCCACGTAAAGCTTTACTGGCATCGGAAAGTAAAAATAAGAAGGCATCGGTGACATCTTCGGGTAA
>JAUZQL010000018.1 GCA_030950975.1 Mariprofundaceae bacterium
GCAGTGGAAAGCTGAATCAGGTGGAATTATTCTGGATCAAATGAAACACTTGGGTTTTTCGATTGATTGGTCGCGTGAACGTTTTACGATGGATGAAGGTGCTTCGGCGGCAGTACAAGATGTGTTTGTACGTTTGTTTGAGGAAGGCTTGATTTATCGTGGTAAACGCTTGGTCAACTGGGATCCAGTCTTGGAAACGGCCGTTTCTGATTTGGAAGTTGTGCATGAAGAGGAAGAAGGATATTTTTGGCATATTCAATATCCTTATGCAGATGATTCAAGTAAATATGTGGTCATCGCAACTACTCGCCCCGAAACATTATTGGGTGATGGTGCAGTGGCCGTTCATCCCGATGATGAACGCTTCAAAGATTTAATTGGTAAAGAATTGGTATTGCCACTTTGTGGTCGCACCATTCCAGTGATTGCGGATGAGTATGTTGACCCTGAATTCGGTACAGGTTGTGTTAAAATTACACCTGCTCATGATTTCAACGATTATGAAGTCGGTAAACGTCATGATTTACCCATGCTTAATATTTTCACCCATACCGCCCACATCAACGATGAAGATTTTATTCCTGAACAGTATGTGGGTTTGGATCGTTATGAAGCGCGTGAACGTATTGTTGCGGATTTGGATGCCGAAGGTTTGCTTTATAAAGTTGAACCACACAGCCATCAAATTGGTCGGGGTGACCGTTCACATGCAGCCATTGAGCCTTATTTAACCGATCAATGGTATGTGGCGATTCAAGATTTGGCAGATCCTGCCATCCAAGCGGTGGAAGATGGTGAGACATGTTTTGTACCGAAACATTGGGAAAAAACATATTTTGAATGGATGCATAATATTCAAGATTGGTGTATTTCGCGTCAATTATGGTGGGGGCATCGAATCCCTGCTTGGTATTGTGATGATTGTGATCATATTACTGTGGATAAAAACACTCCCTCTTGTTGTGGTGCTTGCGGATCAAGCCATATCAAACAAGATGAAGATGTCTTAGATACTTGGTTTTCTTCGGGATTATGGCCGTTTACAACCTTGGGCTGGCCTGAAAAAACGGAAGATATGGATAAGTTCTATTCGACCAATGTGTTGGTCACAGGCTTTGATATTATCTTTTTCTGGGTTGCTCGCATGATGATGATGGGCAAAAAGTTTACAGGTAAAGTGCCGTTCAAAGATGTCTATATTCATGCCTTGATTCGTGATAAAGATGGACAAAAAATGTCCAAATCGAAGGGAAATGTGGTTGATCCACTGGAAATGATTGAAGCCTATGGTGCAGATGCTTTGCGTTTTACCTTGGCACATATGGCAACCCCTGGTCGGGATGTGAAACTGGATATCACACGCATTGAATCCAATCGTAATTTCATGAATAAAATTTGGAATGCTGCTCGTTTTGTATTTATGAACCGTGCTGATGCCAAACCTGATGCATCGGTTCAGCCAAAGAACGATGTGAACCGTTGGATTCTTTCTGAATTCAATCAAACTGCAAATATTGTGGAAAAAGCTTTGAAAGATTACCGTTTTAATGAAGCAGCCACGGCATTATATGCATTTATTTGGGGAACATATTGCGATTGGTATGTGGAAGCAGCCAAAATCTCTTTATATAAGGATGAAGGTGAGGCGAAAGAAGAAACGCAAGTTGTCATGTTGACGGTATTGGATGGTTGCTTGCGTTTATTGCATCCTATTTGTCCTTTTATCACGGAAACGTTATTTCAAGAGCTTCATAGCAAAGATGACCTTTTGGTCAGTGATCATTGGGTGGTATCGTTTGTTGACGATGCAGCAGCGACAGCACGCATGCAGCGAGTCATGGATATGGTGAGTGCGATTCGTTCTATTCGTGGTGAAATGAATGTTGCACCAAGTAAGAAAATTGATGCAGTGATTGCAGTGAGTGATGATATTCGTGTTGAATTAGAGCCACAACAACGTATTTTGATGAGTTTAGCTAAATTGGAAACATTGCAATGGACTGATGCTGATATGGAAGTGGAAAATGCCGCTGTAGCACCGCTTGAAGCAGTGAAAGTTTTCTTACCTTTGGCTGGTTTGGTGAATGTAGAAGAAGAACTAAGCCGCGTGGAAAAAAATATGAGCAAGTTACAAGCGGATGTTGAGAACTTGAAAAAACGCTTGTCGAATGAGAAATTTGTTCATAACGCACCTGAACAAGTGGTGAGTAAAGTGCGCACTGATTTACTAGCGAATGAGTCTAAATTGGCAGAGCTGTTGCTTTCACAAGATAAACTTAAAGCGTTAATCTAGCCGTTTAAGTATGACGATACTTTCATACTTATCTGTTTGTAAGGGGATACATTCAATCATGAAGTATACTGTTTATGCACGACTGAAACCCACTGTTTGGCTAGCTTCTCTGGTATTCATGATCCCCTATACTGCTCAAGCGTTTAGTTTTGGTGTACCTGTTATTCAAAGTCATTTAAATGAACCTTTAAAAGTTCGTGTGCCGATTGCTTTGGATCAAGGGGAAGTGTTGAATCATATTTTTATTGATTTGGCAAAACCTGATGTTTATCAACAATGGGGCTTGCAAATTGATATGAAGCTATCTCAATTGCACTTGGCGATTCATCAAGAAAAGAAAGCCTATCCTTATGTAGAAATTTTTTCATATGAGCCGATAAACAGGGCTTTGGTTTCGTTCATATTGCTTGCAAAAAAGAATCAGCATCATTTTTATAAACAAGTGAAAGTGTTGCTGGATCCACTTTCGCCTTCATCTTCAAATAAATATACTCAGCATGAAGATGTTATTCGTTTACAAGCTAAGAAACAGCTCAATGTTAGCCAGCCACCTGTGAAGAAAAAAGCCAAGCCGATACGTGTGAATGAAAAAGGCTGGGCCAGATTATGGAATTATGGACCCGTTCGTTATGGTGATAGTTTAAGCACCATTGCCTATCGTTTACGGAAGGATCGACGTTATTCGAATCACGCTGTGATGTTGGCTTTATATCGCTTGAATCCTGAAGCTTTTGAACAGGGAGATATCAATCATTTGAAAGCTGGGGTCTTTTTAAAAGTACCCCATGCCAAAGAACTACATGTACTTTTATCTGAATCAGCCACCTCGAATAAGCCAAAGCTTACGCCTACAAATACTCCTCAAAAGAAAAAGCAGGCAGATCAGCAAACTGTATCGAGATTTGTTGGTCATATTTCTGCGAAAATTGATGATAACCCAGTAGCTACTGTGAAAAAAAATCAATTAGAAAAAGATGTTAGCACTGTTCAAAAACGTTTGGATAGCATGTATCAAACAAATATGGCTTCACATATTCGTATGGATGGCATGGACGTGATGTTCAATAAAGTACATGAAAAAATTGATGATATGGGGAAACAGTTAAAGAAAATCAATCAAGATGAACTGGCATTACAAGTGCAAGTGGATCAACTTTCTGATCAATATGATGATCCTTGGATGTGGCGTTGGGGATTACTGCTATTACTTTTATTGAATGCTTCGGGTTTAGCTTTTGTATATCTTCATTTTAGAAAAAAACATATACCTTCTTCTGATAGCCCTGATATTTTACATCCATCACAGGAAATTGAGAAAATACCACATCCTTTGGCGACGGTGAACCATCAAAGTATCGATAATCATATTTATGATCTTGAACGTGCGCTGGATCATCAGGATTATTCTTTGGCAGAAACAATCTTAAATAAGATGGATGATAAACAAGCAAATAATACACGGCTATTAGCGTTAAAGGTTCGATTATATCATGAGACAGGGCGCACCGATGAACGTGATGCTTGTGTTCATCAGAGTCATACGGATTTAAATGAGTCGCAATGGCGTGTTTTTTGTGATCATCTACCTTCAAGCTTATGGCAGGCATTAGTTGCTGCGCATGTGGTTTCGGGTTTAAGTTATGAAGATGATATGGAAGAACGGGTGCGAGATATAGATGATACCGTGATTCGTCATATACCTCACCCTATTGTAGACAAAGAGGAATCGACCCGTCAATTTGAACATATAGAGGATATTGGTTTTGAGGGAATTCCCATTACATCTGATGAAGCCATGATGGATGAAAAGCCGAGTGAACAGTCATTTGATAGCTTGGGAGGACCGCTATTGCCTGATACGTATGACACACCTTTGGCAATGAGTGAAGAAGAGCCGGTGTTAGATGCTATGTCGGATATGCCTTTCACGATTGACGACAATGATGACACAGATATTGCTGCTTCTCATTTGAGTTTAGATAATGATATTGAAAATATGACCTCTGAATATATTGATTTTCAAGATGAATTTAAATCACCTGTTGAAATTGTTGATGAAGTTCCAGAAAAAAAGACTGAAGTAGATGATCCATTTACGTTTGAATTTGATGATTCGCCTATATTTACAGCATCAGAAGATTTATTGGAAAAAGAAATGGTGACCAGTAGTGATGAAGGTTTGATAGAAGACGATGGTTTATTTTTCCAAAGTAATAACGAGCAAGAAGAAGCAAGTCAGGAAAAAACATGAACATAAAAAAATTTCCAGATAATCCTTTTTTGATGGCTTTTTCAAAAATCGCCATGATTGATACAGCGGTGATGGCAGTATCCGTGGGTTTGGCTATATGGCAATCGACTTGGATGTGGTATTTTTTAAGCGCAGGATTATTGATTTCGATAGCTGTATTTGTTCGAATCAATCAAAAAGTTCTTCATGCTTTGTCATGTCCACACTGTCACCAGCCAGTTACTTTTTGTAAGGGTGAAGGTCTGGTGTGTGAAAAATGTAAAACAATTTGGGAATTGGGGTAAATGATGCCGAGTTTTGATATTGTATGTGAAGTAAATGAGCAAGAGATGGATAATGCAGTCAATCAGGTGAAGAAAGAAATCACCACGCGTTATGATTTTAAGCATAGCAAAGCCAGTATTGAATTGCAGGATGGCAAACTCACTTTGGTGGGTGATGATGTGAACAACCTTAATACTGTGGCTGAAATTTTACGTGCCAAGATGGTACGCCGTAAACTTGAAGCCAATGCCTTGGAGTATGGTGATATTGAAGCAGCCAGTGGTGATACACGTCGTCAATTGATTACCGTGAAACAAGGTGTGGATAAAGAAACCGCTAAAAAAATTGTAAAACGAATCAAAGATGAAAAAATGAAGGTGCAAGCTGCCATTCAAGGGGAGCAGGTTCGTGTAACTGGAAAAAAACGTGATGATTTACAAGCAGTGATGAATTTGGTGCGAGGTATGGATGTGGATCGTCCCTTGAGTTTTAGTAATTTTAGAGACTAAAAGTATATGGATTCAGCTTGCCTCTTATTTTTTTAATAACATGGCAAAAAAAAGCTCACTTCCAATTGTAAGTGAGCTTTTTAATGTCGACATCGGGAAAATATAATAGCTAAGCTGAATATTTACCTTATTGCTTACGGATATAAGCCATTAAATCACGAATTTCATCCGATGATAGTTTTTCCACATCTTTGCCTGCGCGTTTGACATGACGACCATGACGAATACGAAGATCCAAAAGTTGATCGCTCAAATCAGCGAGCTTTATTTGTCTAGCAGCATTACCAATAAGCTTAATTTTGCTTGGGCTTGAATGGCAAGATTGGCAGTGTTTAGCGTATAATTTTTTACCATTACCAAGATTGGCTTGATAACGAAGTGAAAGAACATAATGAGCAACATCATTGATATCTGGATTGCTTAATTGATGTTCATTGGCTGTCATCATTGTGCCTGAACGACCATGACGGAGGGTATGTACAATTTCTTTTAAATTAAGTTTAGAATAAACTAAATTGGCAGCACCTAAACCAGTGCCTCCACGTCCATTCATAGCATGGCAACTAGAACAAACTTGTTCAAAACGTTTTTTACCATTCGCAAGGTTTGGTTTGTAGTCAAATGTTTTGATGTAATCAATGACTGCTTCAATTTCTAAGGGGTCAAGATCATATTTTTTCGCACGCATGCCCGTTCCACGTACGCCATAAGTAATGATACGACGCATTTCATCACGGCTTACAACTTGAGCCATTGCGCGATGATTACGAGCTGGAAATGGTTTTAAATCCTTACCAAACTTACTGACTGTGCCGTCCATACCATGACAACTGGCGCAGTTATTTTGATAAATCTTTTTACCATCGGGTACATCATCTGATGCATGAGCAACAGATAAAGGCAGCGCAAGAAGCGCTGCCGTGACCAATACTTTTTTAAACATGAAAACCTCCCTCCCTCATTTTAAATTTACTACTTTATTTTATACTTCAACAGGTTTTTAACTACCCTGCTGTACTTGAATAAAGCTTACCATAGCGGCAATTTCATCACTGGAAAGTTTTTTCTTGTATGATTTCATCATTGTTCCTTTCCGACCATTGGTAATGGTAGACAATAGAATGCTTGAATCTTTATTCATATCTTTGAATGCAGGACCCACTTTCTTTTTGTTTAAGCTGTGGCACATCTTACATTTTTTGCTAAAAATTTTACTTGCATCAATACCATCAGATGCCACAGCAGCGCTAGATGTCATGCCTAAAAAAGCCAAAGCCATCGATGTTAAAATAATTTTTTTCATAGTGTTCTCCTTTTGAACAAAAGCATCCATGATGCTCAATTTACAGCAAGTATTGCTGATGGGGTTATGATTTATTCAACGCTCTTTTTGGGGTGGTAAAACCACATTTGATATAAACTGACAGCCAGTTGAAAAGCAAAGGTAATACCAACCAAAGCACCTGAAGCAATCACAAGATAGGCAAAGCTTGGAAAAATTTTGGTGATATACCACGAGCTAATATCCAAGATGAGGAAAATAAAGGGCGCAATCATGATAAAGCGTTTCAACATAACGTTAATTTCACATAAAATGAAAATACGTCCGACAAGAAATAACATGAAAGCAATACCCAATAAATGAATATGAGAAATCTTTATCAAAGTAGGGATACTTGCGCCCGTATCTGTTTTAGTTAAAGGAAGAACATGCTCATAATCATCAAAATGTGGAATACCACTAATACCACTTGCAGCGGAATGACACATAACACAATTTTCTTTCATAATGGGGTGAATCTTGGCTTCAAATTCTGCTTTACTTGCGCCATGTTCAAGCCAGTCAAGTATCGTTTTCTTGGCAGCTAAATTAGGGAGGTTGACTTCCATAGGTCCATTGATGGCGGTGGCAAGTCTGGATTGACTCTCCTTACCATGATATGAGATAATGACATCTTTAACTGACAAACCTTCTTCTCCATCGTAACCTTGATGGGTCATATATATATTGGCTAAGGCAAAAAGATAGCCAAAACCAATGGTCAGTAAAAACATGGTGTCTAGTAGTTTTTCACTGACAGATGCATCAGAAAAACGTCGAAAATGTAACATGAGGAACTCCTCTGTATTTGAATGGAACGGCAGGCTAGAACCGCTTTTTGAAAGCGCAACCCATTTAAACTTGACAAAAATAACTAGGTATTTAACCAAGTTTTAGGCTTGGTTACTAAAATAAAGAAGCTTATTTCATAGCGCTTCATTTGTATGACATACTTGGGGCATGAAGAATTAAAAGAGGGGCTGCTTTGTTACTTATATCTAAAATGTTATCGCAACTAGTGTTACCACCCGGTGGGTTGATTTTACTGATTGCCTTTGGCGCTTTGTTTTTTAAACGAATCTGGGGAAAAGCGACTCTCTGTTTGGCACTTCTATTATTTTGGGGTTTATCAACAGAGCCTGTAAGGGATATGCTCATCAAGCCTTTAGAGTTTCAATATCCAACATTTCATGCACACCACTTAGATAAAAAACGAACGGTCATTGTCTTGCTCGGAGGTGGTGTCTATGAAAATGCACCCGAATATGCGGGGCAAGATTATTTACATAGCTTTGCCATCATGCGTACCTTGTATGCTGCACAACTTGCCAAACAAACAGGCTTGGATGTGTATGCGACAGGAGGTAAACCATTGAACCCTGATCAAGATGCTGAAGGCGATGTGATGAAAAAGTTTTTGTTGCAGCAAGGTTTACATTCACAGCATGTTTTTTCAGAATATCTTGCCAATAATACATGGCAAAATGCTGTTTTAATTCAAATGATGTTGAAACATAAAGGCATATCCACGGTGGTATTGGTAACATCAGCATGGCATATGCCACGTTCGGTGGCATGTTTTAAAGCGCAGGGTTTGAATGTAATTTCCGCACCGACGGATTATTTAACAAAAATGAGCCCTTATGATATACGAAGCTACCTTCCCAGTGCGCATGCTTTTTATGATTCAAATCGTGCACTGCATGAATATTTAGGCTTGTTTTTTTATCGTTTGCGTTATGCGATGTAAGCAGATTCATGATGATGTCGTCATAAGGCATGTGGATTGCTTGACTACTTTTGAATTGATGACTGTGAAGGAATGATGAAATAAGGGGGGTAATATGGCTCAAACATTGGATGACTGCTTGGTGGCTGGAGGTGCTTGGTTAGAAAATATGTATGAACAATGGCAAACATCTCCCACATCTGTTTCAGAGGAATGGCAACGTTTCTTTGAACATGAAACATCGGGTGCGGATGTCGGTTCAGGTCATCAAGCCAAATTACACATATTGTCTCAGCACTCTCGCCTTCAACAAGCTCGTCAATCGGTACAAATAACAGGTGATAATGCAGTGGAATATCCTTCGCGCGCAATCTATTTGATTCATGCGTGGCGAGTGTATGGACACCGTCAAGCTCAACTCGATCCCCTACAAATTCATGCTCATACCAATATCGCCGAATTGGAATTAAGTTATTACGGTTTGTCTGAAGCGGATTTAGACGTTGAATTTCCAACAGGTGATATGTCTGGGCCTGATCGCTTGCCATTAAGAGATATTGTAAAACGGCTCCAACAAGCATATTCAGGACATATTGGCCCTGAAGTGATGCATATTTCAAATTCGGCGAAAAAGCATTGGTTATTTGAGCGATTGGAATGTTTGTATGATAAAAAAGCCTATCAAGAAGAAGATAAACATCGTATTTTTAAACATGTCATGCATGCCGATGCCTTTGAACATTATTTACACACGCGTTATATGGGACAAAAACGGTTTTCATTGGAAGGCGGTGAAAGCCTAATTCCGATGTTGGATCGCCTGATTCAAAGTAGCGGTAAGACGGGTGTTAAAGAAATTATTTTGGGGATGGCACATCGTGGTCGTTTGAATGTACTCGCCAATGTTCTGGGTAAATCACTGACCGATATTTTCTCTGAATTTGAAGGCACACAGTTGCAAGATGATGTGCATGGTTCAGGGGATGTGAAATATCATTTGGGTTTTTCTTCTGATATTGAAACAGAAGGTGGGGTGGTGCATCTATCACTAGGCTTTAACCCATCGCATTTAGAAATTATCACACCTGTGGTCTTGGGCAGTGTGCGAGCGCGTCAATGTCGCCGTAAAGATAAAGCACGCCGTCAGGTGTTGGGTGTCTTGGTGCATGGTGATGCTGCTTTTGCAGGACAAGGTGTGGTGGCAGAATCTCTAAACTTAGGTGAATTAAATGGCTTTCGAACAGGTGGAACGATTCATATTGTAGTCAATAATCAAATTGGCTTTACCACCAATCCTTTTGATTCTCGTTCAACTTTATATTGCACTGATATTGCTAAAATGGTGCAAGCACCGATTTTACATGTGAATGGTGATGATCCTGAAGCGTGTTGTTTGGTGATGGATTTGGCGATGGAATACCGCAATCATTTTCGTAGTGATGTGGTGATTGATTTGGTCTGTTTTCGTCGTCATGGTCATAATGAAGCAGATGCACCTGAAGTGACTCAACCGATTATGTATCAACATATTTCTGAACATCCCACGCTTGAACAAATGTATCGCCAAAAGCTCATCGATGAAGGCATGTTAAGCGCTCAAAAAGCCGATGATATGAAGAAGGAATACATTCAATGTTTGGATAAGTTTCGTAAAGAAGGTGTGAGTGAACCTCATGATGTGAATAGTTTACATGGGCGTTGGGAAGCTTATGTCCACGAGGGTGCGGATGAACCTGTTACGGCTGTGAATGCAAGTTTACTTGAAGATTTGAGTGTGCGTGCGCATGCGACACCTGATGATATTAACATGAGTCCTAGAGTGGAGAAAATTTATCAAAAACGCATCGAAATGATGCAAGGGAAAACCTTGGCAGACTGGGGCTGTGGTGAAGTGATGGCGTATGCCACATTACTACATGAGGGTGGTTGGATTCGCTTATCAGGCGAAGATTCAGGGCGTGGTACTTTTTTTCATCGCCATGCAATCGTTTACGATGCAAAAACAGGCAAGAGTTTTGTACCACTGAAGCAAGTTGAGAACGGTAATATGAGCCATTTCATGGTGGTTGATAGCATGTTATCAGAACTGGCTGTGATGGGTTTTGAATATGGTTATTCGGTGGCTGAGCCGCGTGCATTGGTGATTTGGGAAGCACAATATGGTGATTTTGCCAATGGTGCCCAAGTCGTGATTGATCAATTTATTGCTGCGGGTGAATCCAAGTGGAATCGCATGTCGGGTTTGGTTTTATGGTTACCGCATGGTTATGAGGGGCAAGGTGCAGAACATTCTTCCGCACGTTTGGAACGTTTTTTACAATTATGTGCAGAAGATAATATGCAAGTGGTTTGCCCGACCACACCCGCACAGATGTTTCATTTATTACGTCGCCAGTCGAAAATTGCTTCGCGCAAACCATTGGTGATGATGACTCCTAAAAGTATGTTGCGACTCAAAGCATCCTATTCAGCCTTAGAAGCATTTACTTCAGGACATTTTCAGCCAGTGATTGGTGAACATGATACAAGCATCGAAACATTACAGTGTAAGCGGATTATGTTGTGTTCTGGAAAAGTCTATTATGATTTATTGGCAGAGCGCGAACGTTTAGGAAATCCACAGATTGCGATTATTCGTGTGGAACGTTTGTATCCCTTTCCTAAAGTATTGTTAAAACGTTTATTATCAACCTATACACAAACGGATGAAGTCTTTTGGGTGCAAGAAGAACCTGAAAATCAAGGCGCTTGGATGCAAATCAATAGTCAGATTCGTCGCATATTGTTGTCGAATCAGAAAATTTATGCTGTCGCTAGACCTGCATTGGCAGCACCTGCGGTTGGCTCGAAGCTCAGACACACTGCTGAATTACAAAAAATATTGGAACAAGCTTTTTCACCTGTATCCGATGATTTGATGATTTAAACAGCGAAACAATGAATAAATTAAACGAACTAGGGGTGATGTATGGATATTGAAATTAAAGTACCAAGTTTGGGCGAATCTGAAAATGAAGCCACCTTGATTGCATGGCTAAAGAAAGAAGGTGAAGCCGTTGAAGTTGATGATGTGATTGCTGAAATTGAAAGTGATAAAATTACTATGGAAATCACTGCATTTGAGTCGGGTGTATTGAAATCAGTTTATAAAGAGGAAGATAGTATTGTCACACCGGGAGAGGTGATTGCAATTTTAGATACGTCAGCCAGTGGTGTGATTGATAAAGCATCGGAAGCTGCTGAAACGGTAGTGGCAGTGAAAGCCAAAGCGATGCCTGAGTTGGCACAACAAAAAGCTGAATTGGTGGTTGAAAATCTACAACAAGAGGCGCTTTCAAGTGATAAAAAAGATATCCCCATCGAAGATTTAAACACGAATAACACGGAACTTAGCACGGATGCACGTCAAGAAGAACGTTTGCCCATGTCTCGCTTGCGAAAACGTATGGCAAAACGCTTAAAAGCATCTCAAAACACCGCAGCCATGTTGACGACGTTTAACGAAGTGAATATGCAAACTGTCATGGATTTGCGTACACAACATAAAGATGCCTTTGCACAAAAACACGGTGTAAAACTTGGATTCATGTCATTTTTTGTCAAAGCATGTGCATATGCAGCACGTCAATACCCTGCTATCAATGCTTATATTGATGGGGAAGACATTGTGTATCATAATTATATGGATGTGGGTGTGGCTGTTTCTACAGACAAAGGTTTACTTGTGCCTGTCCTTCGTGATGCGGGTTTGATGAGTTATGCTGATATTGAAAAAGGTATTGTTGATTTGGCAAGTAAGGCGCGTGATGGCGGCTTGATGCCAGATGATTTAAAAGGCGGAACATTTTCCATCACCAATGGTGGTGTATTTGGTTCAATGCTTTCAACACCAATCTTAAACGCACCACAATCGGCGATTTTGGGTATGCATGCGATTCAAAAACGTGTGGTGGTGGAACATGATCAAATGGTTATTCGCCCGATGATGTATTTGGCATTGTCTTATGATCATCGTTTGATTGACGGTAAAGAAGCGGTGAGTTTTTTGGTCGCTGTGAAATCATATTTGGAACAGCCAGGGATATTGATGTTGGATATTTGATGCCATAAGCTGACAAATAACGCCTTGTATTTTTTGTAGG
>JAUZQL010000180.1 GCA_030950975.1 Mariprofundaceae bacterium
GCGTTCATCCCACTGCTTCCGTCATCTCAACATCAAAGAGTAAGCGACCAACATCATCGGTTAAAAAAGCTTCGGGTTTCAATAGCTGTAATAATGTTTTGCCATCGTATGCCACTTGCCCAAGCCAAGGGCTATCTTCTATAGCCACGCCTGTATCTTCAAAACGAAGTTCGGAAGCACGACATGTTTGCGTCATATTTTCGACCAAAAATCCGACTTTTTTATGCTCGCCTTGCCAGCTTAGGTTCATCAACAAAATTCGCGTACCCAATTGCCGACACGCCTCTCTTTTTTTTGCAATGTGGCACAAGTCAATCACAGGTACAGCTTGCCCTTGATAGACCATTAAACCCTTAAACCATGCAGGAGCAAGTGGAAGCCTACGACATGATACATAAGGTAATACCATTTCAACCGCTTCACTTGGCAACGCATAACGTTCCTTTCCCAAATGAAAACAAAGCAATAACATTTATATGACCTTGGTACTAAATTGAGACATCCCATCTGACAAACTTTTCGATGCTTGATTTAAACCCTCAATGACTTGATTTGTTTGAATGACCATATCCTGTGTTTGTTGTGTTGTAACTTGTAACTGTTCAATCGCAGTACTAATTTCTTTCGAACCCATGACCTGATTCCGCAAGCCTTCATTGGCACTTTCAATACAAGGGGTTAACTCCAACACCTCACGAATAATTTCTTGCAGTTGAATGTTTACGTCTTCCCCTATTTCCACACCTGAGCGTATTTCATCACTGAATTTATCCATGCCCATCACACCTTCTGATACCGCAGATTGCATATCTTTGACAATACCTTCAATTTCTAATGTCGTCACAGCCGATTGATTTGCCAAACGTCGAATTTCAGCAGCAACCACCGAAAAACCTCGCCCATACTCACCAGCTTTTTCTGCTTCAATAGCAGCATTTAGCGATAGTAAATTGGTTTGATCCGCCACTTTGGTAATGGTTGTGATGACCTGACCAATATTGGCAGCTTTTTCATTTAACATGCCAAACTTCTCACTAATGACATGCGATGCATCCATCATATGATGTAATGCCTGTTCCAAAGTGATTAAACTTTTTTGACCTTCTGAAGCACTTTGATTGGTATTGCGTGCTAAATCGGTCACGCTTTCCATATTATCCTGAACGGTTTCAGCCGTCATCGAAATTTCTCGACTGGATGCCGCCATCTGTTGTGTCGTCACGGCTTGCTCTCTCACAGTTGCAGATTGATCACGGATTGATGCTAACAATTGCTGACTGGATGTGATGATTTTTTGACTGGATTGTTCCACTTCCAGCACCATCATCGATAAGTGATCCATGAGCTGATTGATGGACATTGCCAAATCTGCCAACTCATGGTTACCCGTTACGGTTAAGCGTTGATTCAAATTGCCATTTTGTGCTAAATCATGTACCAAACCCAAAAGTTGATCCAAAGGTTTAGTTATACTTTTAGAAATAAGCCATAATATTATAGCCATCGTTAATGCTAGGACAAACAATACACTAAAGAACTGTTGTTGCTGCTGTTCTTTTAGCCTTTGCGATAGATTATTTGCATTGTTTAATGATGTATTTAACTGCTGATGAAAACGACTCAATAAAGGGTTTACTTTTACAATTTCATCACGCAATGCCTTGATGAGTGCTTGCTCCTGCAATACCGCCTGAGATAATGTTTCAAAGCCTTTTTCATAGGCATTCATTTTCTCATCTATATCTTTTTTCTGTTTTGGCGATAGCTTACTTTTTTGCAGTAAGGCATCAAAAATATCATATTCTTGCTTCATTTGATTTATATAAACCAACTGTTTCCGAGCCAAAAAGTCTTTTTCATGGCGGCGCATTTGTAACATGCTATTGCGTAAATCAAGTTGGTGACTTTGATCAATTTCGGCTTCAACAGCGTGAATAGTATTTCGAATTTTCCCTCGTAAGCCACTATGTTCATTCAAACCAATGATGAATGTGTTATCCAACAACTTAGAAAATTTCTGTTGATATGTTTCAGTCAAGCTTTGCAATGAATGCGTATCCAAAGAAAGTTGTAAGCTATCGGATTGCTTCTGAATGGACTGAATTGTTGCAATTATTTTTTTCACGTCTTGTTGATGCATGTTTAAATAGCGTAAATCTTTGCGCCACAAGAAATCTTTTTCATGTTGCAACGCATATGACACATTCAATGTTAAATTCATCATTGTTTTCGACAAAGCGTTCAAATCTTGTTGATACTGCTCACTATCAGCGATCTTTTGCAAGCCTTGCCAATAGCTTGCCGCAGCAATTAAAAAGCCAAGCACCATCACCAAGGTTGGCAATAAAAGTTTCATTCTAATCGGCAAATTCAGAAAATACTGTAACATAGACTCACTTCTCCCCATAAAGCTTATGAAACGTAAGTAAGCAAAAAGAATGCCTATGCCTCATAAAAAAAACCTGCTGTGTCAAACACAACAGGCTTTTTTTTTACAGCTTAAGGGCTATGGCATTCACCTTACCCTTCATTCAACTCCTTCAACCATGTTTCCAAAAAGTGGATATTAAAAT
>JAUZQL010000181.1 GCA_030950975.1 Mariprofundaceae bacterium
TACTGTGTATTAAAAGCTTCAGGGCATGATATTCGTAGCTACTTACAAGGGCAAATCACACAAGATATATCCCTTTTAACACCAGACCATCCGATTTACACGGCTGTTTTAACACCACAAGGAAAAATGGTTGCTGATATGTATCTGATCGATGCAGGTGAGGAATTATTCATCATCACCATCGCTGATACAGCCATCGCTTTGGTGGAACGCTTACGGCAATTTTCTATGGGTCATGCCATTCGTTTGGGTATGGTCAAATCGTTATCGGTGCTTTCTATGCAAGGCAAAGCCTGTCAAACAGCGCAAAAAGTCATTCAACCCTTCGTTCAAGCATCCATGCCGATGTCTGAAGCGGCTGAACAAGGTTGTTACTTGGTCATTGAACAGGCGTTGATGGAAAAAGCGTTGGCTCTTTTATCGGAAGAAAAAGATATACATGTGTGTTCTGATTCGGATATGGAACAAGCTTGCATCATTCATGGCACACCACGTTTTGGACGTGATTGGGATGCTTCCATACATCCTATGAATGCCAATCTTATGGAGATGCAAGGTGTCAACTTTGATAAAGGCTGTTATATCGGACAAGAAGTGACCAGCCGTATGCATTGGCGTGGTGGTGTCAAAAAGAAACTCTTTCATGTTCAATTATCCGCCATGCCCCAACACATCCCTTGCCCCATTCAAACAAGCGTCACTATTGGTACTTTAAGCAGTGCTGCCTCCGATCAACAGGGAGTCGTTTGGGGCATTGCTCATCTACCGATTGAAACGGTTGAACAAGAAGCCGCTTTAACATTAGAAAATAATGTGACAATGACTGTATTCGAAGCATGTCATGCCTGATGTCTTTGTTTGGTATCATGCAGATGATGGGCAAGAAGCTGAATTTCAGAGTTGGATTCAGCAGCTTAAATCCACGATGCCATGCCACGTTAAACTCTACAAACGTCAGCAAGATAAAAAGACAACTTTCATGGAAGTCTTTGAACACATAGACTCCGCAACCATGAAAAAAATAGAACAACTGGCAACGCAACAGGATTGTTTCCAAGGCATACAACGCCAATGCGAGTCATTTGAAAGGATTTTATGCCCATGACATCGCTTGCACTCAAGCTTGCTATCAAATTGATACATCGTGAATCGCCAACGCCTGAAGATGCAGGCTGCCAAAACTACATCAAAACGCTGCTTGCGCCCTTAGGCTTCGTGCGTACATCCGTCGATAAAAACGGCATTACCAATAGTATTTATACACGCATCGGTGAGTTGAAAGGGACATTAGCCTTTGCAGGTCATACTGATGTTGTGCCAACAGGCCCTCTTGATGCTTGGACACATCCGCCTTTTGAAGCGGTGGTCAAAGATGATATTTTGCATGGTCGTGGTGCGCAAGATATGAAAGGCGGCATTGCTTGTTGGTTGGCAGCCATTGCTGAACTTTGTGCAGCGCAAACCCCTTTACCGACCTTGCAATTGC
>JAUZQL010000182.1 GCA_030950975.1 Mariprofundaceae bacterium
AGAAATGGGCTTTCGTTATATTGGCCCGATTGACGGTCATGATTTTGATGATTTATTACCCACTTTGGACAACTGTAAAACCTTGGATGGTCCTATTCTTCTGCACATTCTCACCAAAAAAGGTTTGGGCTTTTCACCCGCAGAAGAAGATCCAGAAACATGGCATGGTTTAGGTCCTTATTGCCTTAAAACAGGCAAACCCATTGCCTCAACCTCAAAAGCTCCCAGTTACACCCAAGTATTTGCGGATACTTTGGCCGATTTAGCCGATCAGGATTCGCGTATTGTTGCCATTACAGCAGCCATGCCGGGTGGCACAGGTTTAGCTCGCTTTGCCAAACGTCATCCCAATCGCTGCATCGATGTTGGCATTGCTGAACAACATGCGACCACCTTTGCCGCAGGTTTAGCCGTCGCAGGTAAACGCCCTGTTGTGGCTATTTATGCTACTTTTTTACAACGTGCCTACGACCAAATCATCCATGATGTGTGTATCCAAAATTTACCTGTGGTTTTTTGTATGGATCGAGCTGGCATTGTGGGTGCAGATGGTGCAACGCATACAGGTATGTTTGATATTGCGATGCTTCGCTGCATTCCCAATTTGACCATCATGGCTCCCAAAGATGAACAAGAACTCAAAGATATGTTGGCAACCGCTTTTACCTTGAATGGCCCTTGTGCTATTCGTTATCCACGCGGCAATGGTTTAGGCATTGACATGCAAACACCTAGCATCTTGGAAGTGGGCAAAGCTGAAGTGATGGCTGAAGGCGATGCAGGTTTGGTGATTTCAGTCGGTACACGATTTGCCGATTGCCAAGCAGCGATTCAATGCCTGCAAAGCGAAGATGGACGTAGTTTTACCCATATCAATCTGCGTTTTATCAAACCTTTTGATACGGCATTGATTGCCAAACATTTACAAAACCACCGCTCCTTAGTGGTCGTGGAAGAAGCTGTGGCATGTGGGGGTATCGGTGAAGCCATTGCGACGTTTGCGCTCACGCAAGGCTGGCAAGGTCGTTTCAAACATCTCGCCATGCCAGATGTATTCCCTGAACATGGTAGCCAAGCAGAGATATTACGAGATTTACACTTGGATGCTGAAGCCATTGTCAACACATTACGCGCTATTTAGCAAGGTCATTTAAATGAAAAAACAACGCTTGGATCATTTAATTTTTGAACGTGGCTTGGCGGAATCCATCAGCCAAGCCGAGCGTTTGGTGATGGCTGGTTTGGTTTATGTAAAGGGTCAAAAATCAGATAAAGCAGGCTATAAAGTCTTACCGACGGTTGAACTTGAGGTGCGTGAAACCTTGCCTTTTGTCTCACGAGGTGGCTTAAAACTACAAGGTGCTTTGAAATATTTTGATTTCCCCGTACAAAATCGCGTGGCATTGGATGTCGGTGCGTCCACAGGTGGTTTCACCGATTGTTTATTACAAGGTGGCGCAACTAAAGTGTATGCGGTGGATGTTGGGCATGGGCAGTTGCATTATAAATTACAACATGATGAACGTGTCATCAATATCGAAAAAACCCATGTGCGCTTATTAACAGATGCAATGATTCCTGAATCCGTGGATATATTGGTGATGGATACATCCTTTATTTCCTTGGAAAAAGTATTGCCACCGTCATGGCCATTTTTGAAAGTCGGCGGTTGGTGTGTGGCATTGATTAAACCACAATTTGAAGTCGAGCCGAAACATTTGATAAAAGGTGTGGTTCGTGATGATGCGATTCGCCAATGGGCAGTGGATAAAATTGTAAACTTTGTAAAAGCACATTTGGACGCTGTTGAGGTGATTGGGGTGACTGAATCACCCATTCATGGACCTAAGGGTAATGTTGAATTTTTGTTAGCATTGAAGAAAAAATAAGCGGCAAATTGAGCAAATAATAATAATAATAGATTGCTATCCCATCTGAAAAATTAGACACTATCGACGCTTTTCAATAAGCAATATTTATATAATGATACAAATAGGAGAGAAATAGCCAAAATGAAAAAAATTATAGTTTACTTTTGTGCGATGTTAATGCTTGCACTTACAGCATGTGGCGGCGGCGGCTCCACTACTGCATCAACTGCATCCACAGGAAATATTATTAATGGTACCGCAAATCTGGGTATCGTTGCCAATGGTATAATTACAGCTTTCAAACTAACTAAAGGCGCGAAGGGTGCGTCATTGGGCACCGCTAAGACCAATCCTGATGGCACATTCACTATCAATGTGGGGGCTTATACTGGCCCTGTGCTACTTGTGTTGAGTAACCCGAAGAGTAATGCGACCTTCATCGAGGAAGCGACAGGTACAGCGACAGCTTTGCCAACTGCTGCCGCTAATAGCACGGTGAGTTCTATTCTTTCGTCCGTTACTGCGAATCAAACAGTGGCCATCACGCCGTTAACAGATATTATTGCTACGGCTGCAACCAATAGTGCTAAAGCTGGAACGCCAACAGCAACTGCTGTGGCTCAAGCTTCTAGTCTAGTGGCTAAAGCATTCGGTCTGAATGGTATTAACCCGTTAACAACAATTCCAACGAACCTGAAAGCATCAGCAGGCACAGGCAATGCGGCTAAATATGCAAGTATTCTTGCGGGCCTTGCAAAAGTAGCTGCTGCCAATGGCAAGAATACAGGAACGCCAGGTAATAAGCTCATTGCCCAAACTAAAGCTTATGCTACCGCTATGTTTGATGCGAAGGGCAAGCCTCAAGCGCCCACCACATTAACAACAAGTGATAACTTCTCTGCCTTGGCAGCCAAAGTGACAGCTTTCAAAAACGCCCCTTCAGCAGGATTGAAAGCGCCAGCAGCAGCAGCAGCACCTACAGGCGCTACCTATGCTGGTAATAAATACTATTATGCATTCCAGAGCTACCGTAATACGGATGCTAATATTGATTATATGGAGCGCGGCACCGTCACGCTTGATACATACGCAGCAGTCACGCCGCTTGAAGCATGGGCTAACAATGGCACGGTTATGGCAGCTAATTTGATAGCTCCATTCACAGAAGCTTTGACCATCAATCAAAATGGTTCATGGCTGATGCCAAAAGCTGGAATAGGCGGAAATATTTCTGCTGATGGATTAATTTTTGAAGGTGCAGGTATTCAAAAAGGCGCAACATCCAATGACATCATCTATGGCGTTAAGAAGCCAGCAGTGAATGTAACCAATGCCGATTTAGCAAACAAGGTGTTTGATTTCACAGCTCAAGGTTCAACAATAAATACGGTAGGGACTGTCGAATATGTAGAGGCGATTGGTAAAATTACATTCTCAGCGAATGGTAAGACGCTGACATACACATCCACTGAAACGACTACCACTGGAGGTAAAACTAATACAGTTGTGTCTACACCTGCTAAGTTGGCTTTCACGATTATGG
>JAUZQL010000183.1 GCA_030950975.1 Mariprofundaceae bacterium
AGTTAAACGTGCAAAACAAAAATTAGCTTCAGAACTTCAAGCTCTGAAAGAAAAAAATGCAGCTCAAGCGGCGGCTAAAGCCGCAGCAGATCAAGCTGCTGCAAATCAAGCTACATTCGTAGCAAAACCTGCTAGTAATGGTGTTTATTTCGCCTTTGATAGTGCTTCTTTGGAATGCGCCGGTAACAATTTATTAGAAGCTTATGCAACATGGTTGAATGCGAATGCTGATGTCAAGGTAACGATTGAAGGAAATTGCGACCAACGTGGTAGCCGTGAATATAACTTGGCGTTAGGTCAACAACGTGCTGATAGTGTCAAACACTATTTGGTTCAACATGGTGTTGATGGATCACGTTTAGATACGGTTTCCTTTGGCGAAGAACGCCCTGTTTGCCAAGGTTCTGGTGAAGCTTGCTGGGCTCAAAATCGTCATGCGGACATTGTTAGTCGTTAAGTGTTACACCGTTTTTTAGGTCAACAACCATCGGGTTTCCCGATGGTTGTTTTTTTCGTACCCTTTGTTTGCTTATCTTTATCGGCATGCGCACCCAAAGAGAAAGTTTCATGGTCAGATGATAAAGATTTAATTTTGCAATCGTTGGATAATATAAGTCAGTCTCAAAAGCTTTCACAAAGTAATATAAGCTTACTTAATCAGCGAATGTTAAAGTTAGAACGTACTGTTTTCAAACAAGAATCAACAGTAGCAAGTTTGGAAGCAACATTGAAACAACAAAAAATGAAGCAAATTCAATGGCAAATGGTGCAAGAGCAAAAAAAGAATAAAAACAAACATGATTTAGCTTCAAAAAAAACAAGCGCAAGCATCAAGAAGGTTCCAGTAGTTGTTTCCCCTTCTATCCCAACGATATCGTTGGCGAAAAAATTGAAAAAAATTGAAAAAGACATTCAAAAAGTCTCGGAAGTCGCAACACGAGATGGTGTCATGAGTAAAAAAACGAAAGAAAAAGACCTTTATACCGCTGCTTATCTTTCATTAAAAAGCGGTCGTTATGATGAAGCTATTTTATCATTTACAGATTTATTACAGCAATTTCCAAAAGGTGAATTGGTAGATCAAGCATATTACTGGTTGGGTGAAAGTTTTTTATCCAAAGGGAATATGGATCAAGCGATTAAGTCTTTCTCAACATTGATTCAAACATATCCAAAAAGCGCAAAGTACCAGCCATCTTTTATAAAATTAGCCATGGCTTATAAGGAAAAAGGTCGTATAGGAGATGCAAAAGCTGTGTTGCAACGTGTGATTGATGAGTATCCTGATTCTCGTTCAGCTGATCATGCACGTATTCAGCTTGCATCGCTTAATCATACAGATCAGCAATAATTCATGCTCAATATTCATGAGATTTATACCAGTGTGCAGGGGGAAAGTACGCTAGTAGGTACACCCTGCACGTTTGTTCGTTTAGCAGGATGCCCTTTACACTGTACATACTGTGATACTTTAGATGCGATTCCTTTTGATAGCGGTCAGGCGATGTCTATTTCAGACATTGTGGAACAAGTGAGGCTATTATCCAATCCTTTGGTTTTAGTCACAGGCGGTGAGCCTTTAGCTCAAAAAGCATGTATACGTTTACTGGAACAATTGTGTGATATTGTACCGATGGTGCAATTGGAAACATCAGGCGCATTAGATACAACATCTGTTCCCAAAGCAGTACGAAAAATTATTGATGTCAAAACACCTGGGAGTGGTGAAGCAGGGCATAATCGTTGGTCAAATTTCAAATGCTTAGAGCCACATGATGAAGTCAAGTTTGTATTAACCAGTCGTGCGGATTATGAATGGAGCCGTGATGTACTACAAAAAACATTTCATGATGTTTCAGCAACCGTATTATTTTCACCATGCTGGGAAAGTTTAAACCCTGCTGATTTGTGTGCATGGATTTTAGAAGATCATTTGCCTGTTCGTTTACAAGTGCAAATGCATAAAGTGATTTGGGGAAAAGATAAAAAAGGTGTCTAGGGAAATGAATAGTACGACAAAAGCAGTGGTTTTATTATCAGGTGGCTTGGATTCAGCAACCGCTTTGGCATGGGCATTGGATCAAGCTTGGTCATGTACCACCTTATCATTTAATTATGGACAACGGCATCATGTCGAACTGCAAGCATCGAAGAATATTGCAGCAACTTATGGTATTCAGGACCACCGTGTGATTGATGTGAGCTTAGGTATGATTGGTGGATCTGCTTTAACCTCATCCTTGGAAGTACCTAAAAATTTACCTGAAAGTACCGATATTCCAATCACGTATGTGCCAGCAAGAAACTTGATATTTCTTTCCTTAGCTGCGGGTTTAGCCGAAACATTAGGGGCTATGAAAATAGTGATTGGGGCGAATGTGGTTGATTATTCAGGCTATCCTGATTGCCGTTCGGATTTCTTATCAGCCTTTGAAACCGTTGCCAACTTGGGAACCAAAGTAGGGCGCGAAGGACATGGATTTGAGGTCGTTGCGCCATTGATTCAACTGAATAAATCAGAAATCATTCAGTTGGGTTTAAGTTTGGGCGTAGATTATGCATTGACTCGCTCATGTTATGATCCTGATGAACAAGGCAATCCATGTGGTCATTGTGATTCATGTCGTTTTCGACAAGAGGGCTTTCGTCAACTTGGCAAAGAAGATCCACTTACTTATTCCTAGAGTCGTAAAAAATTCTCAGCATGATGGTTTAATTATTTCCACTGATAGGGTTAAATCAAAGGTTGATTGAATATATTCTGTTACTTTGTTGGCTGACCAACACTCTAAAAGTAAATCGCCTTTACCTTGTATATAAAGTTTAAAATCCTTTTTGGATAACTCAACTTGAATATGATGAACACGGTGTCTACGATCTTTATTCAAGGCAATGCCCAAACGTAAAAAACTACTTAAATATTTCACACGTTGTTGGTTATGTTGGCTAAGTTGGATGAAATCAGCATGTGATTTATCAGGAAAAGCTTTGCGTTGATAACGGACAATTTGTGCTAAAACACTTTTATCCTTATCCGATAAACCCAAGAGTGATGATGCTGAAATAAGATAAGCAGCATGGCGATGATGTCCACCGACACGAACATACATGCCTATTTCATGAATGCGTGCAGCAATTTCCAATAATAAACGATCTTGTTCATCCAGATGATGCAAAGCTTGGCTTTGATCGAAGATACTCAATGCCAAACGTGCGACTACTTTTCCATAATGACGATCAATATGAAAACGCTTTCCCATATTTTGAGCAATTGCCAATAAATTTTTCCGTTGAGAATGACGGGTATCCGTTTCCGTATCCATCATATCAAGCAACACACCATCAAGAAGGCTTGCTTCAGGTATCAGCAT
>JAUZQL010000184.1 GCA_030950975.1 Mariprofundaceae bacterium
TTTATTTTCAGCAAATAAAGTCTTAATCGCTTCAAAATCATTGAATGGGGCAGTCAGTGTGAGTTTTGCATAATCAGCAGGTACGCCAGCAGAATCAGGTTCACCAAAGGTTGCAGCACCAGAGCCTGCTTTCACCAAAAAGCCATCGGCATGACCATGGTAACCACCATCAAATTTGATAAATTTATCGCGTCCCGTAAAACCTCGTGCCAAACGCAAAGCACTCATGGTCGCTTCTGAGCCTGAGCTTACAAAGCGAATGACATCAATAGAGTCCACCATATCAATGACCATTTCTGCCAATTCAATTTCAAGTTCACATGGTGCGCCAAATGACACACCTTTTTGTGCGGTTTCAGCAATACCTGCAATGACGGCATCATGAGCATGCCCCAAAATCATTGGCCCCCATGAGCCTACATAATCAATATAGGTGTTGTTATCCACATCCGTAACGTATGCACCTTTGGCATGCTCAAAAAAACGTGGCGTTCCTCCCACACCTTTGAAAGCACGTACGGGTGAGTTTACTCCCCCCGGAATAATTTTTTTAGCTTGTTCAAAGTCTTGTTGCGATTGTTGAATATTTTGTAATGGCATAATGATTCCTATCATTGAGTGATGATTTTAAATTTACGGGCGGCGTTGAATCCAAGTATCTCGAAAGCCCAGTTTTTTAATTTTTTTACTAAAGTTTTTGGCTTCATCTAGATTGGTAAAACCTGAACGAACAATACGATACCAAGTACCATTTTTTAGTTTAACTCGAGTAATCGTACTATGAAGCTCATAGATTTTTTTACTGTTTTGATATTGTTTTGCTTTTTTTAAGCTATCAAAAGAAGCGATGACAACCATCCAGTGACTGATGGGCTTTGGAGCAACGTCAAGTTTAGTTATTTGTTTAACTTTTTGAACAGATGTATTCGGTGTAATGGTTTTGATGATGGGTGTTGAAATCGATGGCTTGCTTGGTTTGGCTTCAGTGGCAGATAATTTTTCTTCAATACGCTGGATATGTTCGTGTAATTGGGCTATTTCAGGCGATAAACTTTTTGCATTATCTAAATCCTTTTGCATGGAGTGTAGTTTGAATTGTAATTGATAAACTTGTTGCTGTGTCGATAAGTGAACCCAAACAACCAAAGCCACCAATAATAAAGCGATGATGGAAGTAAAAATACTTACCATCGTTAGCTTATTGTTTGAAAATGTTGTCATAATGTTGAATTAAGCCCAGTAGGTAACTTTGGCAGTACACGTTTCGGAAATAGAAATGCGTGATACTTGAAGACGTTCATGATTGAGGCGTTGGCACATATCTTCAAACAAAAGTCGAGCAACATTCTCACTGCTAGGATTGATGCTATCAAAAGGAGGAATATCATTAAGGTTATAATGATCCCACTTTTCCAACGCTTCTTTCAGTTGTTTTTTCATGATTTTATAATCAACAGCCAAACCCAATTCATCCAAATCTTGGCATGTAACAAAAAGTTCCACATGCCAATTATGTCCATGAAGTCGAGCACAATCACCTGGATAATCACGCAACTGATGTGCCGCCGAGAAGTGGCTTTTAATACTTAATTCATAATGAGGCATGTTTTAGCTTTCCGTAGGGCTTTTACGTTCTGCCCAAATATTACGACCATATTTATTGTAGCCTCGTACATTGTGCAATCGATAGTCCAAATCTTGTTCAATTGGAATAATGACACCTTCTAGTAAAGGTTGAAGATATGGTGCAAGCACAGCTCCGCCACCGCCTGTAATCATAATGGCATCCATATCCCAATCATCACTCCAAATACGATTGGCATCGGAAGCAATGTTGGAAGCGAGTTGTTGAAATGCCGCTTGGGTTATTTTACGTAAATCATAACCCTTGCCACGAATTTTAATGCTACCGTTTTCAATCGCCTCAAAAAGACGATACAGCTCAATATTGATGCCACAGCTATCTTTTAATTTACTTGAAATAATTTCAAAGGCTTTAGAAATACCATTTTGTGTGGTCAAACTGCCACGTTCAGAATAACGGGCTTTATCTGAAACAGTATAATCACTGGTACTAAATCCTACATCAATGATACCTATTTTTTCAGATGCAAAACGCATATCACTAGGCTTACCCACATCATCCAATAGGCGATCCATGACTGTTCCAATAGGTTGGGGAATGATTTTAACATCAGAAATACCAATCAATACTTCCTGACTCACACCTCGCTGATCTGTGATGGTGATATTATGAGATTGACGTAAAATTTTACGCACCTCATCTTTGTATTGACG
>JAUZQL010000185.1 GCA_030950975.1 Mariprofundaceae bacterium
GATATTATAAATTTTCTCAAGGTCAGATTGCTGGCGCTTCTGGCATTATTTCCCGCACTGGTTACACAGGCGAAGATGGTTTTGAGATTTATATTCCCAATGAGATTGCCATCGAAGTATGGCAGGCATTATTAGACAAGGCTGCTGTTCCGATTGGTTTGGCAGCGCGTGATATGTTGCGTACTGAAATGGGTTATGCGCTGTATGGCCATGAAATATCCGATAAAGTTACACCTGTTGAAGCCAAACTCATGTGGATTACCAAACTTGATAAAGGTGATTTTATTGGCAAGTCCGCCGTTGAAACACGCAAAGCCGACGGTGCAAAAAAACGTTTGGTTGCGCTTAAACTTACTCAACGTGGCATTCCTCGTGAACACTATAAAGTATTTGTGGATGGCATTGAAAGCGGAGAAGTAACATCAGGTATGCACTCTCCGATGGCTGGTGGTGTCGCCCTTGCCTATGTGAAACCTGAACATGCGACTGAAGGTGATGTCAGCATTGAAATTCGTGGTAAACACGTTGCAGCGGAACGCACTCGTTTACCGTTTGTACGAAGTAACGTTAAAAAATAAAATAGAAAAGAGAGAAGAGAGAGAATATGAGTATTCCAGCGAATTTAAAATATACCAAAGAACATGAATGGGTTCGTATCGAAGGCGATACCGCCACATTTGGGGTAAGCGACCATGCTCAAGAAGCATTGGGTGATATTGTTTTTGTCGAATTACCTGAGATTGGACGCACAGTGGATGCTGGCGAAGCCTATGCTGTGGTTGAATCCGTCAAAGCTGTATCGGATGTTTATGCACCTGTGTCAGGTGAAATTATCGAAGTCAATGAAGCACTGGAAGGCGAACCTGAAAAAGTGAATACTGAACCTTATGGTGCAGGCTGGATTGCCAAAGTGAAGATGTCTGGCAATGCTGATGAATTGATGTCCGATGATGAATACAGCACCTTTTTAGAAGAATAAAAAAAATATGATATAAGCAGTGAAAGAGCGCAAAGTTTTCTTTGTGCTCTTTTTCTTTTGTAAATTGAGAGTGAATGATGAGATTTTTACCCCATACAAATCGTGATCGCATAAGCATGTTGGAAAGCATGAATATGGATACGATGTCTGATTTATTTACGGATATACCCCGTGAATTTCACCTTAAACAAGGTGATTTGAATTTACCCGATGCTTTATCAGAAGCAGGCATTGTGCGTAAATTTACCCAAGCCGCTGAAAAAAATAGTCACATGGGTCATCACCACTGTTTTTTAGGTGGTGGCACGTATGACCATTTTGTACCTGCGGTGGTCGATTATGTTATTTCTCGTGGTGAGTTTTTAACGGCATACACACCTTACCAACCTGAAATATCACAAGGTACTTTGCAAACCTTGTTTGAATTCCAAACCATGATTGCACGCTTAACGGGCATGGATGTTTCCAATGCTTCGATGTATGAAGCTGCCACAGCAACGGCTGAAGCCGCATTGATGGCACGCCGCATCACCCGTAAATCCAAAGTCATCATGGCCGCTTCGGTCAACCCACGTTATCGCGCAGTCACGCAAAACTATTTATCTCGTTTACAAGGTGAATATGTTGAAGTAAACATGGATGGTTTTGCCACTGATGTGGACAAATTGATTGCAGGCATTGATGAAACAACCGCCTGTGTCATCGTGCAATACCCTGATTTTTATGGTTCAGTGTACGATTTAGCTGCATTGCGAGCTGCATGTGATACTGCAAA
>JAUZQL010000186.1 GCA_030950975.1 Mariprofundaceae bacterium
CTTATTACAAGCACATCAAACTTTAATGTCGGGATTGGTGGATGAGTGTGGAGTGTATCGTCAAGGAGGGGTTGGCGTGATAAAAGGCAAAGAAATCATGCATATTGCTCCACCAGCAAAACGAGTTCCGTTATTGATGCGTGATTTATTGCTTTGGCTTCAACATTCAACCTATCACCCTTTGATTGTAAGCTCAGTATTTCATTATGAATTTGAATTCATACACCCTTTTGCGGATGGAAATGGGCGTATGGGAAGACTCTGGCAATCTTTAATTTTACGACAATGGAATCCTTTGTGGGCAGATGTCCCTATTGAAAGTTTGGTCTATCAACACCAAGCATCTTATTATTTGGCGATTCAAGAGAGTACAGAACACACGGATGCCGCTTATTTTGTTCAATTTATGCTGGAGAGAATTTTGGATGCATTTTCTCAAGATAGCCCCCAAGTAACCCCCCAAGTAACCCCCCAAGTTGAAAGCTTACTCAATGTCTTAAAAGATGAAATGAGCCGTGATGAGTTGCAACATGCTTTAGGGCTGCGTGATAGGAAGTCATTTCGAGAGCTGTATTTAAAACCTGCCTTGCAAATAGGTATTATTGAAATGACGTTTCCAGATAAACCCAATAGTAAGTTTCAGAAATATCGAAAAAAAGGATGACAAAGATGACAGATATTTTAATTCGACACGGACGTGTGATGGATCCTGCCAACAACATCGATGAAATCTGCGATGTTTGGATTGAACATGGAAAGGTCGCAGGGATTGGCACATTTGCAGGCGAAGCCCAACAAACCATTGATGCGACAGGTTTGATTGTTTGCCCCGGCTTGATTGATATGCATGTGCATTTGCGTGAACCAGGTGAAGAATGGAAAGAAGATATTGAATCAGGTTCACGAGCTGCGATTGCTGGCGGCATTACCAGTATTTGCACCATGCCCAACACTGAACCTTGCATGGATCATGCAGGGCTTATCATTCAAGTCATTGCTCGTGCCAAAGAAGTGGGTTTATGCAATTTACACCCGATTGGTGCGGTGAGTCGCCAATTGAAAGGTAAAGAATTGACTGAAATGCGTGAGCTTTCACGGCATGGCGCAGTTGCATTTTCCGATGATGGCAAAGCCATTTGGCATGCGGGCGTGATGCGTAAGGCGTTGGAGTATTCGTCGAGTTTTGATTTTCTCATCATTCAACATGCTGAAGAAAAACAACTGACAGAAGGCGGTGCGGTCAATGAAGGCTGGGTGTCCACCCAACTTGGTGTCAAAGGCATGCCTGTGGAAGGCGAAGATAGCATGATTGCCCGAGATATTATGCTGACACGTCTCACAGATGCGCATTATCACGTGGCACATATTTCATCGAAAGGCGCAGTCGAACAAGTTCGTTTGGCACAAAAAGAGGGCTTGAAAGTGACGACAGAAGCTGCGCCTCATCATTTTGCACTCACCGAAGATGAAGTCTTAAATTTCAATGCGGATGCCAAGATGAGTCCTCCCTTACGCACGGAAGCCGATCGATTGGCAGTCATCGAAGGTTTAAAAGATGGCACGATTTCCGTGATTGCGACAGATCATGCCCCCCATCATGAAGATGATAAACGCTGCGGTTTATCGTGTGCGGCATTTGGTATTGTGGGTTTGGAAACCATGTTACCGATTTCTTTGGAATTGGAACGTTCGGGTGCATTAAGCATGTCGGATTTAATTGCCAAGATGACTTGTAACCCTGCTCAATTATTAAACCTTCCTGAAGGCAAACTTTCAATAGGCAATGCTGCGGACATTTGTATTTTTGATGCTAACAAAACGTGGGTTCTCAATCGGGATAAACTGATCTCCAAAGGTCGCAATACCCCTTGGCATGGAAAAACCATGACTGGGCAAGTGCAATACACCTTGAAAGATGGGCGCATCGTGTTTGATCAAACAAGCAGTGCCGCATAAGGGCTTTGTTGAGCTTCGCTGATTGACGCAAGCTATCCTCGGGCTACTGTTTCGCTCGCTTTAGGTGCCTGATGGTGTTCAACCAAAGGGTGAAACGGGAAGTTCGGTGCGTTTGACTATATTCAAACAAGACCGACGCAGCCCCCGCTACTGTAAGCCTGACAAATCTATTTAGATGTCACTGGAATGATTCTGGGAAGACAAACATAGAGGCGGATGACGGCAAGCCAGGAGACCGGCCTCAAGCCTAGATTCAAGATGCTTCGGGGTAGGAGCGGATGGTGATGACCTTTTTTTCAATCATAAACCATTGCTGCCTCGATAGGAGTTTGCCCTTGTTCATAGCTGGCACACAATCGGGTTGCGGAAAAACGACAGTCACACTGGCGTTGATGCAATACTTGCGCACACAAGGAAAAATAGTTGCGCCTTTTAAGGCTGGACCTGATTTTCTTGATCCCATGTGGCATCAAGCCGTCTGTCAAAGAACATCTTACCATTTGGATACACGCATGATGGGCAAACGCATGAGTATTCAATGCTTTCATGAAAAATCGAAAGATGCAGATGTGAGCGTGATTGAAGGTGTGATGGGCTTGTTTGATGGTGTGAAAGGCGTGGGTGGAGAAGGCTCTAGTGCACATTTGGCCAAAACATTGGCTGTACCTGTCATTTTGGTGGTGTCTGCCAAAGGCATGAGCGGTTCGATGGTCGCGCTTGTTGAAGGTTTTGTAGCCCGTGCCAAAACAATGGACGTGATGATTGGCGGCATCATTGCCAACCATGTCGGCAGTGAAAATCATGCGAAGATTTTGCGTGAGTTATTGACTGATTTTGAACTTCCACCTTTATTAGCTTGGATGGGTAAAGATGCACCGACCTTGCCTGAACGACATTTGGGGCTAAAAATGCCCAGTGAACAGGATTTGCCTGACTTTTCCGATGCTTTTCATGTTGAAAAAGATTGTCTCACCACCGAGATACAGAGGCAGAGAGAGCATAAAGGTTCAGATAAAGCTCAACATCAGGAACATCAAAGACATATAACAAAGCAAGCTTCTCAGAATACTTCAACGCCCCTGTACCCCTGTGATACATTATTAAACGGTACAATCATTGCCGTGGCAAAAGATGCTGCGTTTTGTTTTATTTATCCTGAAAATCTTGAATGGCTCAAGCAACATGGGGCTGACGTGCAGATGTTTTCCCCACTGGCGGGTGAACCAGTACCACAAGCTAGCGATGCTTTATGGTTACCCGGTGGTTATCCCGAACTTCATCTTGAAAGCTTATCTAACTCGAAAAGTCTTGCTTCAATGGTGGATTTTATTGAAGCAGGTCAACCAGTATTGGCTGAATGCGGTGGCATGATGGTGTTGGGTGAACATATCGTCACCACAAAGCCACAGAGCCACGAAGAAAAAAAACATGCGATGGCTGGCATCCTTTCTTGTGATTTTATCATGCAGGATAAATTGGCAGGTCTGGGTTATCGCGAAGATGCCAGTGGTGTGCGTGGTCATGAGTTTCATCATTCAAAACGAAGCAATCATGTCGATTTCATGCCTGCCTTTGATGTGCAACGTGGTGATGTGGGCATACGTTATAAACATGTAAGAGCATCGTATATTCATTGGTATTTCGCCAGTCAACCTGAGGAGGTCGCATCATGGTTTGGTTTATAAGTTTTTGTTTCTCTCTGAGTCTCTGTGACGCTGTGGTGAAACAATAATGGGCATCAAACGTCGAGAACATCGTGAAGGCGTTACCCTTGTTCACACAGGCAATGGCAAAGGAAAATCATCCTCAGCATTTGGCATGGTATTTCGTTCAGCCGCTTGGGGTATGAAGGTTTGTGTTATTCAGTTTATCAAGGGAAAATGGAAAACAGGTGAGCAAAAAGCCGCTGAAAAATTTGATACCATTGAATGGCACGCACTGGGTGATGGTTTTACATGGGACACCAAAAATCCAGAGCAAGATATTAAAACAAGCCGTAAAATATGGGAGCTTTGCAAAGAAAAGCTGCGTTCCCATGAATATGATGTATTGGTGTTTGATGAAATCAACTATTGCACGTCTTATGGTTGGATTTCAGGCGAAGAAATTGCCACGTTCATCCGCGAAGAAAAACCAAGCTGGATGCATGTGGTCTTAACGGGGCGAAATGCTGCCCCTGAAGTGATTGAGGTGGCCGATAGCGTCACTGAAATGCGTATGGTTAAACATGCGTACAAGGAAAAAGGTATCAAAGCGCAACAAGGTATTGAATTTTAAAAAGGAGAATAACATGAGTCTTTCAACAACAATGCAACAAGGTGCGGTTCAATCGCAAAGCAAAACATCGCTCAAGGTATGGGCAGAACGTGTTTTATGGATGGCATGGATTCCATTGGTTCTATTTACGGTATTTTTTACATCCATTCCTGATGTTCACAATGGTATGCACCCTGTGCGTCATTCCACCACGATTGTTCAATGCCATTGATGCTATGATGAATAAAGTTCAATGGATGTTGCCGCTTGTCTTGGCGGTAGTTGTGATTGCTAGCGGTTTTGGCTTTGTTAAATATTACAATGGCTATGAAGAAGTGGGTGAACATTGGGCACCAAAATCGCCCATCACCCATGAAACCGCACGTTTTACCACGGATATGGGGGCTGAAGGTGATTATCGTGTCAACATTGAGAAAGTGTCCTCTAAATACCCGCTTTTCTTTGTTGAATATCAAACAATTGGGACGGTCTTGGATTTCAAGGTACATAGTGATGATGGCATCGTTCGACTGGATGAACAGTTTGCCGATGAAGGTGAATATCGCATCACCGTGCAACACGATATTCATCCGAGTCATCATGAAATCATTGATTTCACAGTGCAAACACCCTTGGTCAAATATACCAATGATGCCTTGCTGTTTGGGTTTTTACTGTTGGCGGGTTTTTTCAGCGGTAAACGTCTGAAAACTTTGACAATGGTGTGTTTGATGGTGACGGCAGGCATGATTGCTAGCCCCCAATCAAGCCAAGCGCATGGCATGGGTGGTGGACAAGCGATGGAAGTGGGGCATGAAGTGGATGATGTAACACTGACATGGCTGCATGGTTCATCACCGATGGGGCAAGCCAATCGAACACCGATGGATTGGCGTATGCAACTCATGCAA
>JAUZQL010000187.1 GCA_030950975.1 Mariprofundaceae bacterium
ATATATTCATTGTTCACTGGTGTGATGCAGACGGTCATTTCCGAGGTCGTTTAATCGGAAATCTATTCTTTCAAAGATCCCCGATAAAAGATTTCGGGGATGACTTGCTTGTTCATCAAAGTGCGTAACATCAGTTAGCCATATCGCTATACATCTTTTTCTTTTTTAACATGTTGCTGAATGGCTTCTTCTCTATTGACAGCAATATGACGTGGCGCATCAATACCAATACGAGCCTGTCCGCCTTTAATGCTTAGTACATGAATTTGAATATCTTCACCAATGGTGATGACTTCTCCGGGTTTACGAGTAAGAATCAACATATGACATGCCTCCTTGCCTTTTGCAATACATGTTAAGACATCAGTTTGGCTGCCCAATGTTGTAAACTTTGCACCAAAAAGGTCTGTAAAAAGAAAATAACCATCAATGCAATGATGGGAGAAAGATCTATACCGCCCATATAAGGTACACGCCGACGAATGGGGAAAAGAATAGGTTCAGATATTTGATTGATGATGCGTACAATCGGATTATAAGGATCGGGTGATACCCAAGATAGAACAGCCCGAGCAATCACCACAAACATCACCAAAGTAAGCGCCATATCAATCAAACCAGCTAAGGCTTGAACGAAATATCCGACATAAATCATGATGACAATGCTTTCGAACGCTTATTCGCAGCATTCACACCTTTACGAACTGCCGTTGGCATTCCACACTCATACATTTCATCGAGCGCTGCTTGTGTCGTCCCGCCGGGGCTGGTCACTTGTTCACGTAATTCAGCTGCATCACGCCCACTTTCCACTAACATTTTACCTGCACCCAAGGCTGTTTGACTGGCAAGTTGTGCTGCCAATGCTTTGGGTAGACCCAATGCTTCACCAGCTGCTTGCATGACTTCTGCCAATAAAAAGAAATAAGCAGGACCACTACCTGATACAGCGGTGACCGCATGCAAATGTTTTTCTTCATCCACCCAAGCCGTTTTACCCGAAGAAGCTAAAATATATTCAGCCCGCTGTTTATGTAAGGTATCTGATTCACTATACAACACCGACATACCTTCACCCACTAAAGCAGCTGTGTTGGGCATGACACGTACCAAACCCACATCTGATGTTGATAGCTTTTCTTTCAAACAAGCCATCGCCACACCTGCTGCAATGCTAATCACCGTCATTGACGCATGAACACTGCTAGCAAGATGCTGCAAAACATCAGTGATTTGTTGAGGTTTGACTGCCAAGACAATGGTATCGGCATGTTGAATAGAGCGTAAATTATCCAACTCAACATGCACACCATATTGTTTTTTCAAAGCATTTAATCGTTCTTCTTTGACATCACTGACACAAATGAGTTCAGGCTTATGCCCTGAAGAAATCAAACCTGAAATCATTGCTTCGGCCATGTTACCGCCACCGATAAATGTTATATTTAATGTTTTCATCATCACCTTTTATCCTTGACTCGATGGTAACAGTGGATACTCAGAGAATAAGCTACTCCCCAATCGAACCATGGTTGCACCTTCTTCCACCGCAATCTTCCAATCACCACTCATACCCATAGACAGTTGGCGAATGCTGCCATCTTGCCGTTGTAAGTCATCCCGAAGCTTGCGCAAGGTTCGAAAAGACAAACGTATATGATTATCTTTGGCTGCCATCCCCATCAAACCAATGATTTCCAAGGCTGGTAGTTCGTTTACTTTCGCATAAAAATCTTTCAATGTTTCAGGCAAGACACCTTGCTTTTGTGATTCACCTGAAATATTCACTTGAATCAAACAAGGAAGTTTCCGCCCTTTTACATGGTTTGACACCTTTTCTGCGATGTCTAAATCGGCTAAGGAATGCCACATAGTCGCATATTGTGCAATATATTTCGCTTTATTTTTCTGCAATGGACCAATGAAATGCCAATTCACTTGCGGAAACATTTGTGCCCGATCACGTAAATGTTGCGGTCGCGATTCAGCGAAATCAACTTGCCCAGCATCGATAAGCATTTGGACTGCTTCATCCGTTGTATATTTAGAAACGGCAAGCAAACGGGTATCCGTTCGTGCCAGTGTGCTTGAAATAGCTTGCCAATGATTCACCAAGCTCATGGTTTCTCCTTGTAATGTGCTTTGGCACGTCCCATCAAAAAACTTAGAATGAAATAAAATATACAGGCTTGAGTTAATAATAAAACCACACTCACCAAGGGAGCATTAATCAATGCCAATGCTGTAAGCCCCATCAAACATGATAATGCTACAATCAACAGTACAGCTTGCTTTTGTGAACAACCCAAGCCCATCAAACGGTGGTGCAAATGGTCACGCCCAACATAAGCAATCCATTCATGGAAATTATGCACATCACCACGCGCAATACGTGAAACGGTGGTATGAATAATGTCAAAAATCATCACTGAAAAAATCAATAATGGAGCTGCGTAAGCTTTGATTACGCCATCTGATGACCAATCACCCATCACAGCAATCGCAGCCATAACCCAACCCAAATAGGTGCTACCCACATCACCAAGAAAGCTACGTGAAGGTGTTTGATAACGGGCATTGTCAGGTAAAAACCCAGCCGCCGAACCAGCAATCGAAAAGCATAAGAAAAACATAAACACTTGATCTGTAGACCATGCCAATAGCCCCATTAAAAAACATGTCACGGTTGCCAATGCTGCTGCCAAACCATTGATACCATCCAAAAAATTAAACGCATTGGTAATGCCGATGACCCACAAGGCAGTCACCAGATATTCTAGCCCATCACCCCACCATGTATCGGGGGCAAAATTCACATGCACATCACAAGCGATTAACACCAACACAGCAAGACATTGCCCTATCAGCTTTATTGATGCCGAAATTTCTTTCACATCATCCAAAAATGAAATCATGGCGACCATCAAACCTGAAATCACCACACCCTTAAATTCCAAAGAAAAGTTAAAATTAAAAAAAAGCGTGATATTGG
>JAUZQL010000188.1 GCA_030950975.1 Mariprofundaceae bacterium
CCACCAATCAGGTAAAGAAGTTTAAAAAAGGCTTGAATTTCACTACTTTTATGCGCCACCAACAAGACCGCAACAATATGATGACCTTCATGAATCGGCATCGCAAGCACACGCAGGTTCTGTTTGCCCAATAAGGAATCAGTCGAAATAAACGTCGCCGCTGAACCATTCATGGCTTGCCCAAGCGCATGACTCACACCATTTCCACCTGCATCAATGATACTTTTATCTGAAGCATATTGAATCGTTCCGTTGGCAGAAATAAGTTCCAAACTATCACCCGTTTGGCGTTGATAGGTTTCAAGAATCGAGAACCAATAAAAACTGTTGTTATGTTCTAAATCTTCAATCACCGCTTGCGCATGTGAAAGTAAGACTTCATCCATATTTTGATAGACTTGCCGTGATAAAAAAACATAAATAAGCAAAGCTGAAAAAATAAGAATCCCAAATTCAATGGCAATATACAATAGTGCCAGACGACCTCGAAAGGTCTCTAGCATATGATAATGTATTTTTTTAAACATCTCTGACTTAAATTAAAGGGTTGTCATCACTTAAAAGATAACCTTGACCACGAATCGTGTGTAATAATGTGAGTGTTTGACCCTTATCAATTTTATTGCGTAAATGACTGATATAAACATCAATCACATTGCTTTCAGGGTCAAAATTCATATCCCAAACATGTTCGCCAATGCGTGTACGAGAAAGCACTTTATTTTGATTGCGCATTAAATATTCAAGCAAGGCATATTCTTTGGTCGTTAAACGAATCGTTTTACCACCACGCGTAACAAGGCGTGTCATCGGATCCAACTCTAAATCAGCCAGTTGTAAGGTCGGCGTTTTATGTTCCGATTGACGACGCAACAAGGCACGTACCCGTGCTAATAATTCATCAAAGGCAAACGGTTTGATCAGATAATCATCCGCCCCTGCATCCAAGCCACGAACGCGATCTTCAATACTATCACGTGCAGTAAGCATCAAAACAGGCGTAATCACGCCACGTTTACGAATCTCACGGCAAACACTGATACCATTTTTCTTTGGTAACATCACATCCAAAAGAATCAAATCGTATTCATTCACTTCAGCAAGAAAACCACCATCTTCGCCATCATAAGAGACATCAACAGCATGACCTTCTTCTCTGAGTCCTTTTTGAATAAATTGAGCGACACGCTCTTCATCTTCCACCACTAATATTTTCATGTCGAAAGCATAGAACATATTATGCGCTTTCTCAAAGTTGTTGTTATCGTTGCCGTATGAAATACAAACTGACACAGAAACAACCCTTATATCGTGGCTTTTTTCAATTGGATCGTTATAGCATTGAACATGAACGTTTTCAGGGTGGTATGATGAAGCTGGAGCGCGAGCATTTAGAACGTGGCAAAGGTGTCGCAGTTCTGCTGTATGATGAAGATTGTGATGAAGTCTTACTCATTGAACAATTTCGCATTGGCGCTGCTGTGTGTAAAGATAAGCCTTGGTTGATTGAAGTCGTCGCGGGCATGATTGATGACGGTGAAGATGCTGAAACCGCAGGTCGGCGAGAATGCTTAGAAGAAGTCGGTTATCAACCCACATCGATGACATATTTGGGTAAATATTATTCGACTCCCGGTGGTTCATCCGAACACATCACCGTGTATTTGGGCTTCATCGATAAATCAAAGCCTATCCATGATGGTGGCGGCATTGTTGGTGAACATGAAGACATTCGACGTTTTTGGTTATCACGTCATGAAGCGATGGCATGGGTGAAAAATGGTAAAATCAATTCAGGCGCACCGATGTTGGCCATCATGTTGGCATTTGGTTGGCAAGGCGTTATTTCCACAAAGCATCAATTAGCTACTTTAAAAACTGAGCAGGTAAGCTGATCATGCCAACCGTATGACGGATAGGTGCGTTTCGTTTTATTAGCTGCATTTGAAATTACTGGTTCAATTCCTGTCAGGTTAGTTTCTGTGGATATTCGACAGGCTCTAAAATTAGCATTTGAATACAATATTTATGCCTATGATGCATATTTTCTACAATGTGCAAAACAATTATCATGCCCACTGATAACCTTGGATAAAAGAAAGAAGCAAGTAGCGCATGACCTTAAAATCAAAGTTGTGGAGTAAAAAATGAAAGTATTCACTTATTCAGAAGCTCGGCAAAATCTTTCCGAATTATTAAATACAGCTCAAAATGAAGAGGTTGAGATTCGCCGAAGAGATGGCTCTATTTTTTCCATTGTTCCAAAAAAAGAAAAAAATACATCACCATTTGATGTGGTTGGTATAAAAACAAAAGCAACAACTCAGGATATATTAAATGCAATCAAAGAATCCAGAATAGGCTAAGCATTCAAATGAAGAGGGGCTTTGCTTTGTTTGCCTCTTATTTGGGGCGTTAGTCAGTAGAAAATACAAAAATAGAGTCAGGCTTTCATAACTTGATAATTATTTAACTTATTTTACGCACTTTGGTAAAAAATAAACGTCATTTAAGTATGAACACGCCATGATTTTCAGGATGTATTTCTATGTGTTCATCACTCTGGAAGTGGGGGGGTGGCGGCGCCGCCGAGCAAATCAGGGCGCGCCGGAAGACGCCCGAG
>JAUZQL010000189.1 GCA_030950975.1 Mariprofundaceae bacterium
TTCACCACTGGCATTGATGGTGTTAAAAAGCTCCAATATTCATCGCTTGGAAGATTTAAAGGGCAAACGCATCAGCTTAGCCTCTAATGTTGAAAATATTGAAATAGTCGCCGACTTAGCCAAACATCATATTCATTCAGATGATTATATTCACCCTAACAGCAAGCTAGGTATTCATGAGCTTCTTGAGCATCGTACCGATGCATTTCCAGTGTATATCAGCCATGAACCTGAATTTTTACGACAACAAGCTATTGATTTCCGTTTATTCCGCCCTAAAGATGATGGCATTGATTTTTATGGTGATGTCTTGTTTACATCAAAAAAAGAAACATCGGATCATCCTGAGCGCGTCAATAATTTCTTAAAAGCCACTCAACGCGGTTGGATATATGCCTTAAATCATGTGGATGAAAGTATTGATGTGATTCTTAAAAAGTATAATTCTCAACATTTATCCCGCTATGACCTCAGCATCGAAGCCCAAACATTAAAACCATTTATCATGTCTGATGTTGTACCTATTGGCTATATGAATCCCAAACGTTGGCAGCAGATTACAAATACTTATATATCTTTGGGTTTGCTACCAAGCAACAGTTCTTTCAAAGGTTTTATATATCACCCTGAAGATATAAACCATTGGTTATTCAATCATCGATGGCATTTAATAACCATCGTCCTAATCACTTTCTTATTCATTGCTTTTTCGATGCTGTGGATATTGCGTCAAAAAGGCTTGCAACGGATTGCACAGTTGGAAGTGATTCAACGTCATCATTTAGAAAAAGAAAATATGGCGTTGGAACTCAAGGAAAAGAATAAGACCTTACAACAAGCCTTGAAAGATGCAGAACAAGCGACCCAAGCCAAAGGGCAATTTCTTGCTACGATGAGTCATGAAATTCGCACGCCGTTGAATGGCGTGTTGGGTTTAACAGAATTGGTCTTAGGCACCACATTAACACCCCAGCAACGTGATCATTTGGACACTATTCAAAGCAGTGGCGAAGCCTTATTAAGTATCTTAAATGACATTCTCGATTTTTCTAAAATCGAAGCGGGTCTGATGGAAATAAAAACACGTGAGTTTAATCCCAATCATTTGATTGAACATGTGACAAAATTATTTTTATCTAAACTCGATGATGAAGGCTCTGTCATGCTTATGACCGACTGTATTCCACTATTAGAACATCGACTTATCGGCGATGTCGATCATTTACATCAAATATTGGTGAATTTATTGTCCAATGCCGTCAAATTCACGGAACACGGTGATATTATTGTTTCAGTCACTCAACAAGCTGAATCGGAAAATCATGTTTTATTGCGGTTTCAAGTCAAAGACTCGGGTATGGGTATTTCAAGCGAGGATCAACAACGTCTTTTCGATGCATTCACGCAAGTGGATTCAAGCAATCAACGCAAACATGGTGGTACAGGTTTGGGCTTATCCATTGTGAAACGTTTGGTTGATTTATTGGGAAGTCATATTCAACTCAACAGCACTTTAGGTGAAGGTTCAACGTTCTTTTTTGATATAAACCTTAAAAAATCAACATCAGCCAATACTGGCGGTGCGATTGATTACCTATCCTACTTTTCTCAGTGGAACATATTACTGATTGATCATCATAGTAAGCATCGAAATATGCTACAAAATTTATTACAAGCTTGGGGCATTCATTGTACAGCCTATTCAGCCACACATGATGCCTTAGATAGCTTATCTCAAATGAATTATGATGTCATTTTTGCTTCTCAGGAAGCCATTGATAATGATCAACAACTATCCCGAAATATTAAAGATTCATCTGCAAAATTCATCATGATGATTCAAAGCCATGTTCAAATAGACATAGCGTTACGAGAACAATATGGCTTAAGTGGTTTTATCCGCAAACCTCTTTTTATCCGCTCTTTATGCGAAACTTTATTATCAGTGATGGGTATCAAAGAACGCAAATCCACAGCCACCCATCAAATCACAACATCCCAACGTGATGAATATATTTTATTGGCAGAAGATAACCTTGTGAATCAACAGGTCGTTTTGGCGATGTTAGAACGTCAAGGATTTGAACATATTGATACGGTAGGCGATGGATTGGCAGCGGTAGAACATGCTAAAGAACGCCATTACGATTTAATTTTGATGGATGTCCAAATGCCTCAGATGGATGGTCTTAACGCTTGCCGTGAAATTCGCATGTTAGAATCGATACAAGATTTACCACATACACCTATTCTTGCGCTTACAGCCCATGCTTTAGAGGAAGATCGACAAGCAAGTTTAAAGGCAGGCATGGATGACCATTTAACCAAACCGATTAGAGGTAAACGATTGCAAGAAGCGATGGCAACATGGTTACCTCATGACATGCCAAATAATGTTAAAAACGAAGGCAAAAATGACGGCGAAAAGAAGATTCAAGCATCAACACTTGATGAACACAAACCTTCAGCCATTGATCGTCCATTATTATGTCAATTAAAGCAAGATATTGGTTTTGGTATTGGTATGATATTGGATACTTATATTCAATCATTACCCGAGAGTCTGGATGCTATGAAACAAGCCATTGCCGACAATGATGCCGATGCCTTACGGCGTTGTGGACACAAATTGAAAGGCGGCAGCCGCTCTGTCGCAGCACTTCACTTGGGAGAACTTGCCTATCAAATAGAGTTATTAGGAAAAAATAATACGCTTGAACCTGCACTTCGTATGATGGATGAATTAGACCATGCGATGCAACAAGTTATCGCAGCATTGAATGAAGATTGGGTTCAAGCATTACGCTAACATAACAAGCGACGTTTGTTCCTGCCTCCAGAAAAACCATCACAAAAAAATACCTGCAATCTATTCATTGGTAAATTGGACTTTTCCAAGGTCATTAAGTTTTGCTTACCCACTTGAATTTTAGAAGAGCCAATTAACTCTACGTTGGCAAAGATATAGGTCTCGACAGAGGATATCTCATTCAAATGGAAAAATACCAATAAAAAAAGGAGCCACGCTTTCGCGTAACTCCTTAATATGAAACCAAATAATTGGTGTCCCCAAGGGGATTCGAACCCCTGTTGCCGCCGTGAAAGGGCAGTGTCCTAGGCCGACTAGACGATGGGGACCTATCATGGACGGCGCGAATTTTATCGTCATCTTTTATGCTGTCAACCATTTTATTGAAACCCTGTTTTTATCACCCTTAAAGCAATGTACCTGTAGCAAGCTTAATTCTATAGATTGCCGACTGCATTTGAATCTTTTGCAAAGATGCTTGTAGTTCTGCTGTACGCAGCCCACCCTCCAATTGTATGACTGTGGCAGTATCCGAGCGACCTTCACGGTAGCGCTTCATTTCAGCCTGAAAATTTTTCTTTTCCATTTGCACACGTTGTTGTGCCATGGCTTGTGTCATCGAAGCATTGTTGTACTGCATACTTGCTTCACTGATTGTCGTGATGATATTTTCTATCGCTTGTTGCCGTTGTAACTGAATACGTTCAAGAGCTAATTCAGCTTTTCGAATGCTGGGTTTTAATGCATGTGTGGCAAGCGAATCACTCCATTCCACGCCAACACCAAGGTAACGATCTTTCAGCGTAAACCCTTGACCCAAAGTAGTGAGTGACGAGCCCGATAGGGAACGCGTACCGACCTGAGCAATCACATCCAATTGTTGCTGATCATTTTCACGCGCTTGTGTCAGTAAGGCATGACTGGCTTTTTCTTGTGCATCTAACATCATAAAAATAGCACGATTTTTTTTAGCCTTAGCTAATAATACATCCAT
>JAUZQL010000019.1 GCA_030950975.1 Mariprofundaceae bacterium
GGCAAAGCATCGTCAATCAAACGATAGATGGCAGGCACAAGTCCAGCGGTAGATAAGGTTACACGGCGAGGAGACAGTGCCATGCCTTGTGGATCGGTAATTAAACGGACAAAATCAGCCACGGCATCATAATTATGCAAAGGTTCACCCATGCCCATCAAGACCACATTGCGAACAGGTTCACCCATGATGTGGCGTGCTGTAAACACTTGGGACATGATTTCTGCCGTGCTTAAATGGCGTGTTAAACCTGCGGTGGCAGTCAAGCAAAATTCACACCCAATAGCGCAGCCAACTTGCGTCGATACACATTGTGTTAAACGACCAGCGGCAGGAATTAAGACACTTTCAACCTCTTTACCATCGGGCATGCGCAATAATATTTTTTGCGTACCATCTTCCGCTTGTTGATTGGCAATCAAATCAGGCGTTAAAACAGCTACCGAAACATCCAAGTAATCTCGCAATGCTTGCGGTAATTCAGGCATGGCATGCCAATCGGTAATGCCACGTCGAAAAATATAAGCATTCAGTGTGTCTGCATGGATGGCTTTGACACCAGCAGTATGGCATAAGTCCACCAAAGCACGGTGACTCATACCTGTGAGATAAGGTTTTGAAGTCATGGTTTGTTTTTTTATCATGGGAAATAAAGGGTCATCTGAATCGTTATCATATTAAAATAAAAAAGGCAGGGTAAAAACCCTGCCTTTCAGAACCATTGCGTGAATGTTAAAGACCGTATTTAGCCTTATTTGCAGCCACTTGCTCTGCAGTGGGGGGCGTGTCTTCTTCCACTTCTGCCAAGTCAAACTTATCACGTTCAGTATCGCACAATTCATTCAATGCAATATCAGATTCAAAGACTTCAGGCACATCTTCTTCAGGATAAATCGCTTCCCAAGGGCATTCAGGCTCACAAACAGCACAATCAATGCACTCATCTGGAGAAATCAATAACATATTGGGTGTTTCTTCAGTGATCTCCTTAGGCTGATAAAAACAATCTACAGGACACACCGCAACACATGCCGTATCGACACAATCTTTACAAAGTTGGGTAACAACAAAAGCCATGCAACACCTCGTTTCTTAAATTTCGCCGCATACTAAAGCGATTATTTTTTACATCAATTCAAAATCATCCAATGCTTCTTCTTCTAGTTCATCATCCGCTTCATCTCTCATGACATCTTCCAATAGTGCTAACACCAACATTTTGGAGTCTTCTTTATTGCGTGGGTCACAAGGAATCATATTGGCATCTTGAGCACCCAATTCGTCAGCTAGAGCATCCAAATCACGCGCATCTTCTTTATCACGATGCGTTGCACCAATCACAATCGGATCATCCGATTTTCCCCGATAGTATTTGTACATTTTTTTGCCTTCATCAATTGCACGTTGACTACTTGAATCTATCAAGAAAATCGTACCCAATGCACCGCGTGAAAGAACTTTCCACATGAAGTTAAAGCGAGATTGCCCCGGTGTGCCAAACAAATGTACATCTAAATCATCATCGACATGCAAGATGCCAAAATCCAGACCTACTGTTGTCATCGCCTTAAATCTTGACAATGCATCGGTAGCTTTTACATCTTTGCTTAATAATTGCTCGGAGGAAACGAAACGAATTAAGGTGGTTTTACCAGCCGCAAAAGGTCCCGTCACAAGAATTTTTGCAATATCTTTTTGTGCCATAACTACATTCCTCTGATTTTATCTAAAATACGACTTGCCATACTCATACGACGACTTGAGGCAGCACCTTTCGTTTTGCCTTTTAGTGATACCTGAGGGTTAATCAGACCAAGACAATACCCCAGTACCAACACTTTAATTTGTTGTTCGAGTGTGGTGTATGCGGGGCATTCGTTGAAAAATTTTACGGTGGTGAAATGTTCATCCTTCAATGATTCTTGGTACAACATCAAGTATGTGAGTCCATCACTGTAACCATAACGGTGTAGCGGCATCATTTTGACATCAATGGGTGGTAATTTAGCAAATGTTTTTTTTAATTCTTCCAGCGTTTCAGCATCCCAGTGAATATCATTCATCGCACGTGTTAAAACCATAGGTGGTGTGCTGTTTTCTAATTCTTCATCAATACGTTCAGTGATTAATTCACAATTGGCAATGGATTCCGTCAATAATTTTTCCAATGCATGCAGGGTTTCGTCATCATTGATTAAATCACCCGTGGTTACAATGATTTGACCGTCTTCTTCACGCTCTGTTTTATAAATAATTTCACCTGTGTGTGCTTTAGATAAGGCTTTACGCAACACACCCAAATGTTTGAATGAGGATGTCTTTTGTTTTTTATCTGATTCTTTTGACATCGTTATTCTACACTGGCTTGTGCAATTTTTTCAGCAGTACTACGACTGACTGATAAAACCAAACCCATATTGGCTTGGGATTGCCCAAGTACGGTTAAAATTAAACCACCTGCATGCAAGACAACCAATGTTCCATCAGGTGATTCACTCATCACTTTATCACAATGACCATCCTCTGAACGTGACGATAAAGCATCAGCCAGTGAAATTAATGAGGCACTCATGGCTGCGATGACATCCAATTCATCATCCGTCCCAGCACCTGCTAACATCAAACCATCAGGACTTGCCAATACAGCGGTATCAATAGCTGCAGACTCCCTTACAAGCTCTTCCACCAATACTACACATAATTTTTTCTTATTATCATCAAGCATTTCTGATTCAAAATTCATATTACCTCCTTATCTTCTATGGTTGTTTGTTAAAATTACTTAAAATGAGCTGCGGCTACCATACATATTCACAATGTATTTTCCACCACCCTATTTTTATGTTTCCGTTAGTATCGTATTCGATACAATCCTTGCATGGAATGGATTCAAAATATTGTTGAACAATACGGCTATTGGGCAGTGTTGTTTTGGACGTTTATTGAAGGCGAATCGGCACTCATTATTGCTGCCGCTTTTGCTGCTGCGGGCATGCTTACCACTTGGATGGTCATTGCTGTGGCTGCATGTGGTGCTTTTCTTGGTCACTTGTTCTTTTTTGCTTTAGGGCGTTGGCGTGGCGAGCAAATCATCAATGCCATGCCTTCTCTGAAACGTCATGCACCCAAAGCCAATATGATTCTTGATAAATATGCACATTGGTCCATTTTTATTTTTCAATACTTATATGGAACACGTTTGGCTGCTGCCATTCTTTTTGGCACGTCATCCATCAGCTTTAAGAGGTTTTTTTTACTTCAAGTGGTGAATTGCATCATTTGGGCATGCGTCATTTATAGCGCAGGTCATTTTTTAGGCTTGGCTGCCATACACGTTCTTCATCAGTTTGGTCTTTGGGGATTGGGGATTGTTGTGAGTTTACTTGCCTGTATCGTAGGCTGGATCTATTGGCGTTATGGACATCAAAAGCTTAAAACTCAATGGGATGACGGTGCTGATAAAAAGTCGTGACGCATCCTTTTTAAGATGATGCGCCACGTCTGATATTCTCAATCTATGATTATTCTTTCCATTTAATCGAACAACCAATGGTTGGATGTTGAACTTTTGGGGCTTCCGTGCCTTCTAGCATTGCCTGTGCGGCAGGTAACAGTTCTTCTTGGCTTACTTTACTTTCATCTTTCCAATAATCATCAATTCGACCATGATAATAGAGTTTGGAATCATCGTTGAATAGATATAAGTCAGGGGTACATTGGGCATCAAATGCCTTCGCAACTGTTTGTGATTCATCGGCTAAATAGGGGAAATCAATACCCCATTCCTGTATTTTTTCTTGCATCGCTGAAATCGAATCTTCTGGGAAATCAGGATGGATATTGGGATTGATAGCCACGGTATGAATACCTTGCTCACGTAAGTATTGAGCGTGTTTGATAAGACGTGGCCAAATGGCAAGTGCATAAGGACAGTGGTTGCAAGTGAATACGACAAGCAAACCTTTTTCGCCCATAAAATCTTGTAACTGAACAGTTTTGAGTGATGTGTCTTGCAGTTGAATCTGAGGTAATTCCCAACCTAAATCAACATGAATGGATGCAACAAGTGCCATAAATAAACTCCTTTTTATGCTTTGGGAGCTAATTTAACATGCATCATATATTTTGGAAGTGTGGCTTTAGCCAGACCCTGATACTTGTCATGAGCATTTGTTTATTGACATAGCAGCCTATTTTACACATCGTGCCGCCCGACCATTCGGTCAGTATATAATGTTGGATAGGAAATATGTTGATGCCAAACACCACACTTTCATCCGTAACGGATATTCTTATTGCCGCTGAATCACTTTTTTCAGCCCATGGTTATGATGGTGTATCCATGCAACAAGTCGCCAAAGAAGCGCATATTTCAAAGTCTAATATTTATCATCATTTTGCATCCAAAGATGATTTATACCTTTCCGTGCTCAAACATGGTTGTCAGGAAGTCCAAGATTTAACCCGTCATTTGAATGAAAGTGATGGCAATATCACCGAGCGATTGACCGTATTTTCTCAAGAACACCTGAAACATCTGAATAAAAAAAGCCCACTTTCGAAACTTATCTTACGTGAACTCTTGGATAGTAGCAGTGAGCGCGGACGTGAATTAGCGGAACATGTATTCAATGAGCAATTTATACAAATGCGGCAATTATTGGAATCAGGTCAGCAATCTGGTGATATACGTCAAGATGTCGATGCAGCTCACATGGCGACTGCCATTGTCGGACTG
>JAUZQL010000190.1 GCA_030950975.1 Mariprofundaceae bacterium
CACTTCCAAATGATGCTCAATGCTTACAAATTAAAGTCCCTTCAGTATGCTAAAACTCGCATGTCTGCTATTTTATTCGTCTGCGATTCCCGAAGCCTGCTAACATCGCTATCATCCGCGACAAATTAATTTGATGGAGAGTCTGTCGCACAAAGACTCTTATCGTGGGAGTTGTGATGTCTGATAAACCGTGGGGAGGTCGCTTTGATGCCCCGACCAATGCTTTTGTAGAAGCCTTTAATGCCTCGACCCATATCGATGCACGCATGTATGCCGAAGATATTGCAGGCTCACGCGCTCATGCTCGCATGTTAAGCAAGCAAAATATTCTTACTGACGATGATTTAAGTCTTATTTTATCGGGTTTGGATGAGATTGAAGCCGAGATTGAAGCGGGTAACTTTGAATTTTCGATTGCACTGGAAGATGTGCATATGAATATTGAAAAACGCCTGACCGATAAAATTGGAGATGCAGGGAAACGTTTGCATACCGCACGTTCTCGTAACGACCAAGTGGCAACTGATACCCGTCTTTATTTACGCAAACGAAGCGATGCGATGATGCTTCGTATTCGTGGACTGCAAGCTGTTTTGTTAAACTTAGCCGAGACGCATGCCGATACCATCATGCCAGGGTTCACCCATTTACAAACAGCACAACCTGTCACCTTTGGTCATCATCTTTTGGCGTATCTTGAAATGTTTGAACGTGATGTAACACGTTTTCAAGATGCCAGAAATCGTATGAATCAATGTCCATTGGGCGCAGCAGCATTGGCTGGCACGACCTTTGATATTGATCGTCACTTTACCGCCAAAGCCTTAGGTTTTGATGCACCAACGGCAAATTCCTTGGATTCAGTCTCCGATCGTGATTTCATTATGGAATTGTTAGCGGCGGCATCGATTTGTTCGATTCATTTATCACGTTTTTCGGAAGAATTGATTTTATGGATGAGTGCGCAGTTCTCGTTTATTGAGTTGCCCGATGCTTTTTGTACGGGTTCATCCATTATGCCGCAAAAGAAAAACCCTGACATGCCTGAATTGGTGAGAGGTAAATCAGGGCGCATTATTGGTGGTTTGGTGTCGATTCTCATCACCATTAAATCATTACCCTTGGCATACAATAAAGACATGCAGGAAGACAAAGAAGCCATTTTTGATGCCTATGACAATTTAGAAGCTTGTTTGCGTGTGTTTACAGATATGTTGCCTGATATGATCGTCAATAAAGAAGCCATGCACAAAGCGGCATCATCAGGCTTTTCAACAGCCACCGATTTAGCCGATGCTTTGGTGCGTGCAGGTGTTCCTTTTCGTGATGCACATGAAATTGTGGGAAAATCGGTAGCCTATTGTATTCGTGAATCATTGGAACTCCATCAAATGCCTGCCCAAGCCTGTGCCGATATTGATGCACGTTTAAGTGTGGAAATGGTACAAGCTTTATCGGTGGAAACATGTGTGGCAGCGCGTGATCATGTTGGTGGTACAGCACCGCATCAAGTGCGTTTGCAATGTAAAGCATGGCAACAACGTTTGGGAGATGAACATGCGTAAACTATGTTTTATTGTATTGGCAGCATGGTTGATGACGGGTTGTGGTCGGAAAGAGCCACCGCAAGCTTGGGTGGATAAAGGTGAACCTCGTATTGCTCACTTAAAACTAATCAATGCGGGCCCGAGTAAAAAGCTGAAACTTCAATTGGCAGACGGTGAAGGCGGTGTGGGTTATCAATTGGAGCGTTCGGAAATTGATCCGTATTGCCAATGCCCTTCAACATGGCACCCATTTACTGAAGTACCACCGAGCCGAAGCTATGAGGGTAAAACCTTAGAGCGTGTGCTTCGTTTTGAAATAGGTGGGCATTATTTTCTATACCGTGTGCGTGCGATTGATGCCTTGGGTCGTTTAGGTCAGTGGAGTGAAACGTTTCAAGCGGATGAAAAGAAATGATGGATAAACATGCACAACCGCTACTCAATCAATTGGGTGCCTATCCTTTTGAACGATTAAAGAAGCTTTTTCAACATAGCAGCCCTAATCCTGAATTATTGCACATTGATGCAGGTGCAGGTGAGCCTCGTTTGCCTTTGCCAAGCTTTGTCCAAGATACCTTAAATGAACATATCCAAGGTTTTTCAAAATATCCTGCCACCCGTGGTAATGCTGATTTACAACGTGCCATTGCACGATGGTTAAAACATCGTTTCCATTTGCAACAGCTTGATATGGGAACACAGGTGTTAACAGCGAATGGAACACGTGAAGCCTTGTTTGCCATTGCCCATACCTTGGTCAATCCCGAAGCGAAGCAAAAACCTTATGTGATGATGCCCAATCCCATGTATCAGATTTATTATGGTGCAGCGGTGACTGCGGGCGCAGAACCTTATTTGTTGCACTGTCTTGCAGATGATGGTTTTGAACCGTATTTGGATAATATTGATGCAAAAACATGGGAACGCACGGCGTTTATGTATGTTTGCTCACCTTCCAACCCAACTGGCTGGATTGCAAAGCATGATTATTATGCACGTTTGCTTGAATTAGCCGATCGCTATGATTTTTATATTGTGGCAGATGAATGTTACTCTGAAATTTATACGGATGAACCACCGATTGGTTTGTTGGAAGTGGCACAACAGTTAGGGCGTAATGATTTTTCACGTTGTTTGGTGATGAACTCCTTATCGAAACGGTCTGCTTTACCTGGGTTGCGTTCGGGATTGATTGCAGGTGATGCCACCTTAATTGCCCGCTTTGCGAAGTTGCGCAGTTATACAGGTCCAGCGACACCCTTACCTTTGCAAGCAGTAGCAGCCAAAGCTTGGAGCGATGAGCAGCATGTGGCGAAACATTTAGACGTGTATCGAAACAGTTTGCATGCTTTTTTTGATGTGTGGAGCGAAGCCCATCAGCCTGAGGGTTCTTTTTTCGTGTGGTTAGCTGTGGATGATGATGAAGCCTTTGCCAAGGCAGCGTATGAACAACAAGCCGTTACGGTGTTGCCCGGGTCGTATTTGGGTGCAAACGATGCACAAGGATGCAATGCAGGTGCAGCTTATATTCGAGCAGCTTTGGTGGATGGTGCAGATAAAGCAGCAGAATTGGCGGTAAGACTCAAAAAAGTGAGGGTGTAAGATGCATATTCCTGAACATATTGAAGATAAAATTCGTGATGAAGCGGCAAAAGGTCATACACTGAATTGCTATATTTATGACACCACGCCGATGCGTCAAAAAATCAAAACGCTGCAAGCGATGATGCCGCAAGGTGTTGAAATATTTTATGCGATGAAAGCCAATTCACATCCTGCCTTTTTACAAACCGCCTTGGAATCCAAGGTGGAAGGCATTGAAATTGCCAGTTTGGGAGAAGCCAAAAAAGCGGTAGATGCAGGTTTTGATGCCAGTCGTTTGATTTATACAGGGCCAGGAAAATCACCTGAAGAACTACGCTGGTGTGTGAAGCATGGCATTCGTACGGTGCATATTGAATCACTGACAGAAGCCTATCGATTGCATCAAATTTGCTGTGAATATGGTCAATCACAGGATGTTTTATTGCGTATCAATGCCGATTTTGACATCCATGAAGCGCAAACCACATTTTCAGGCGGTTCTAAGAAATTTGGTGTCGATGAAGAAAAAATTGATGATGTATTGCCTGAAATTTTAGCGTTGGATTATTTGAATTTTCGTGGCTTACATGTCTATGCCGCATCGGGTGTGCTTAAATTTGAAGATTTATTGAAGAATTGTGAGCTTGTTTTTCAACTGACGAAAAACATTGAAGCCAATTACACAGGTGTTTGTTGCGATATTATTGATTTTGGTGGCGGCTTTGGTGTGGATTATTTGGAAACAGGGCATGATTTTGATGCCGAAGCTTGGGCAAAAGGTCTGCACGATTTGATTGAAACATATCAATTTGAAGGTCGGCATTTTGAATTGGAATTGGGGCGTTATTTGGCTGCGGATTCAGGCTTTTTCTGCACTGAAATTTTAGACATCAAAGAATCTCGTGGAAAAAAACAAGTGATTTGTGCGGGTGGTATCAATCATTTCCGTCGACCTGCGGCTTTGGGTATCAATCATCCGATGGGGATTGTTTGGATGAGTCGTCCCAAGTTGCATACCTATCAAGAACGTGTGCGTGATGAACATGTATATTTTGGCGGCCCGCTTTGCACAGGTGCGGATAAACTTGCCAATGATGTTGCCATTGATGCCGCAGACATTGGCGATATTGCAGTGTTTGCTTTGGCAGGTGCGTATGGTTTAAGTATGTCTAATCAAGCTTTTTTAAGCCATCCCTTGCCCCAAGAAATTGTACTTTAACATGCTAGTTTGTTGCTATTAACACGGCTAAAGCCGTACTTCCAAAACATCCTGAAAATAATATCTTGACCCTAGAGCATACTCCATAGTCTAGCATGGCGGCATGAAAATCGGTGAATTAGCCAAGCAAGCCAAGATCAAGGTGGATACGATTCGTTATTATGAGCAAAGGCAGTTAATGCCTTTGCCCAAACGAACATATTCAGGTTATCGTGATTACTCAAAAAATGATTTGAAACGGCTCTTATTTATTGTTCATGCTAAAAAAATGGGCTTTACACTGAAAGAAATCGGTGAGCTTCTACATTTACAAACGAGTAAAAATAATTGTTCCAAAACCAAAAAAATTGCCCTACAAAAATCGTCTGACATTGCCATTCGTATAGAAAGTTTATCTCGTATCAAAGCGATATTAGATGAGTTGGCTGAAAAGTGTGATGAAGAGGGTGAGGATGAATGCCC
>JAUZQL010000191.1 GCA_030950975.1 Mariprofundaceae bacterium
GTTGCTGCTGGCTTAAGTGTTGTGGCATTTGATCGCGGTTCATATCCATATCATGGACGTGTGAAAGCGTTGGCTGAAGGTGCTCGTTCATCTGGCTTGAAGTTCTAGGAGAATTTGATGATTAACGCTGATGAATTAGAGTTAACAGAAAAGCTTGTTGATATTAACCGTATTGCAAAAACAACATCTGGCGGTCGTCGCATGAGTTTTTCTGCATTGATGGTTGTAGGTGATGGTGCTGGGCATGTTGGTTTTGGTCATGCAAAAGCCAAGGAAGTTCCAGAAGCTATTCGTAAAGCGAATGATATCGCACGTAAATCAATGATTTATGTTCCATTGAAAAATGGCACATTGCATTATCAAGTGACAGGTCGTCAAGATGCTTCACGTGTGATGCTTAAGCCTGCTACTGAAGGTACAGGCGTAATTGCTGGTTCGACAGTGCGTGCCGTGATGGAAGCGGCAGGTATTCGTGATGTGTTGACAAAAAGTCAAGGTTCTCGTAATGCTGTCAATGTAATTCGTGCGATTTTTAATGGTTTGAAATCATTGGAAAGCCCTGAGCAAATCGCAGCTCGTCGCGATAAATCTTGAGATTCGGCATAAGAAACAGGAGCTGTTAAATGTCTAATAGTAATGTGGTTCGTATCCGCCAGGTAAAAAGTGGTATTGGATACCCTAAAGATCAAAGATCGACATTGGTTGGTCTTGGAATTCGCCGAATGCACCAAGTTGTTGAGTTGGAAGATACAGCATCGGTTCGCGGCATGATAAATAAAATCAACCATTTAATTGTGGTTGAGTCTGCGCAATAAGCGGGGGATAAAAGTTATGAAACTCAATACAATTCAAGCAAGCTCCGGCTCTCGGAAAGAACGTCGCCGTGTTGGTTGTGGTATTGGTTCTGGACATGGTAAGACAGCAGGGCGTGGACATAAAGGTCAAAAGTCTCGTTCTGGTGGTAAAGTCATGCGTGGTTTTGAAGGTGGTCAAATGCCTTTGATTCGTCGCCTTCCAAAGCGCGGTTTTACACCATTGTCTAGGAAAGAGTATCAATTGGTAAACCTTGAACAATTGGCAAATTTTGAAGCAAATTCTGTTGTCGATGCATCTGCATTGTATGCGGCGGGTTTTATTCGTAATGCTGTTGATCCCATTAAATTATTGGCATCAGGTGATATTTCTGTGAATTTACAAATTCATGTTTCAGCGGTGTCTAAAACTGCTATCTCTAAAGTTGAAGCCGTAGGTGGTTCGGTTAACTTGGCTGAGGCATAATTCAATGCAGCAAGCTCCTCAAATGGGTGGACTCGGCAGTATAGGGAAAATACCAGAGCTGAAAAATCGCATTTTATTTACATTGAGTATGTTGATTGTGTATCGTTTAGGGGCGCATGTTCCTGTTCCTGGTATTGATGCGCATGTGCTTGCACAATTTTTTAATCAGGCTCAGGGAAGCTTGTTGGGTTTGTTCGATATGTTCTCTGGTGGGGCATTATCTAGGTTGACGATTTTTGCCTTAGGTATTATGCCATATATTTCGGCATCGATTATTATCCAATTGATGACAGTTGTTTCACCTAAACTGGAACAGTTGAAGAAAGAAGGTGAGTCAGGTCGTCGAAAAATAACGCAATATACACGTTATGGAACACTTGTTTTGGCTGTTTTTCAAGGCATTGGCATGTCCATTGGTTTGGAAACGTTCTCAGTGAATGGTCAGGCTGTTGTGATTGATCCGGGTATGGAATTCCGTTTTATGACGGTTGTTACTTTGGTGACTGGCACGATGTTTTTGATGTGGCTGGGTGAACAAATTACTGAACGCGGTATTGGTAACGGTATTTCATTGATTATTTTCTCTGGTATTGTTGCAGGATTGCCTGCGGCAATTGGCGGAACACTTGAATTAGCAAGGACAGGTGAATATTCGGCATTTACTGTACTTGGTTTGTTTGTAATGGCTGTGGCAGTGACAGCGGCTGTGGTTTGGTTTGAACGAGCACAGCGACGGATTGCCATACAGTATGCAAAACGACAAGTTGGTAATAAAATGTTTGGTGGTCAGTCATCATTTCTACCGTTAAAAGTGAATACAGCGGGTGTGATTCCACCGATTTTTGCATCGAGTTTGATTCTTCTTCCTGCAACCTTTGCTCAATTTACAAAGGGTGTTGAAGGGTTTTCTTGGTTATCCGATATTTCAGCGTTGCTATCACCAGGTGCATGGTTATATATGGCATTGTTTACGGGGCTTATTGTTTTCTTTTGTTTTTTTTATACGGCAATTGTATTCAACCCAAAAGATACTGCAGATAACTTGAAGAAAAATGGTGGTTTTATTCCTGGTATTAAACCAGGTCAAAAAACGTCGGAATATATCGATAAGGTTTTGACGCGTATCACGGTGGTTGGTGCTGCTTATGTGACGGCTGTTTGTTTGTTGCCTCAGTGGTTAATTTCTGAGTTGTCAGTGCCGTTTTACTTTGGTGGTACAAGCTTGTTGATTATTGTTGTGGTCAGTATGGATACGATGACACAAATTCAATCGCATTTGATGTCTCATCAATACGAAGGCTTAATGAAACAAGCTCGTTTGAAAACAAGGCGTTGATATGAATATTGTTTTATTTGGTCCTCCAGGTGTAGGGAAAGGCACGCAAGGTGTTCGTTTAGCAGAAAGATTTTCTATTGTTCATTTGGCGATGGGCGATTTATTAAGAAAAGCTGTAAAAGATAAGACTGAACTGGGTGTTCAGGCTAAATCTTATATGGATGCTGGAAAACTTGTCCCTGACACTGTTGTGATTGGCATGATTGAAGATCGTATTATTTCTAAAGATGCATCCAATGGTTTCTTGTTGGATGGTTTTCCTCGAAATGTTGCGCAAGCGATGGCTTTGAATGCAATGTTACTAAAACATAATCTGAATATTGATCATGTTATCTTTATGGAAGCAGAAGAAACATGCTTGATTGAACGATTATCAGGTCGCCTGATTTGTAAAGGTTGCGGTTTTGGATTTCATAGGCACTATTCGCCGCCCGAAAAAGATGGTTGTTGTGATCGTTGTGATGGAGAGCTGTATCAACGTGAAGATGATCGTAAAGATGTGATTGAGCAGCGGCTTAAAGTATACCTTAAGGAGACTCAGCCATTGTTGGATTTTTATTCTGATTCGGATGTTTTTTCTAAAGTGGATGCAATGCAAGGTATGGATGAAGTGTTTCATACATTAGAAAAAGCAGTACAGGGCTAGAGAAATGGCAAAAGAAGATATTATCGAAATGTCTGGGGAAGTGATTGAAAAGCTTCCCAATGCAATGTTTAAAGTTCGTTTGGAAAATAGTCACGAGCTGTTATGTACCATTTCTGGCAAGATGCGAAAGTATTATATTCGAATCTTACCTGGTGATAAAGTTACAGTGGAAATTTCTCCTTATGATTTAAGTCGCGGTCGTATTAGTTATCGTGCAAAGTGATCACATGGTTGTAACCATGAATATTTTGACGGAGGAATGAACAATGAAAGTTCGTGCGTCAGTAAAAAAAATGTGCAGTAAATGCCAAGTAATTCGCCGTAAGGGAATTGTTCGCGTTATCTGTGAAAATCCAAGACATAAGCAGCGTCAAGGCTGATGTGTTGTTTAGTAGTTAGGTAGGAGGAAGCATTGGCTCGTATTTCTGGGGTAAATATTCCAACACAGAAACGTGTAGAAATTTCTTTGACGTATATTTTTGGTATCGGCTTAAGCAGTTCTAGGCAAATTCTTGCAGAAGCAAAAATTGATCCAAATACACGTGTAAAGGATTTGACTGATTCTGAAGTCGATAGTATCCGTAACATCATCAATACAGATGATTATACTGTAGAAGGTGACTTGCGTCGTGAAAAGACGATGGATATTAAACGATTGACAGATTTAGGTTGTTATCGTGGTTTGCGCCATCGTCATGGTCTTCCATCACGTGGTCAAAAGACTAAAACCAATGCGCGTACACGCAAAGGTCCACGTCGTGCCATTGCTGGCAAGAAGAAGTAAACAAGGTTAAGGGATAGTATCATGGCTGCACCAAAAACAGGTAAGAAGCGTGTTCGCAAGAATATTGCAAGCGCTGTAGCGCACATTAAAGCTTCTTTTAACAATACAATTATTACATTTACCGATGAAGCAGGCAACGCAATCAGCTGGGCTACTAGTGGCGCATCAGGTTTTAAAGGTTCTCGTAAGAGCACACCTTTTGCAGCGCAGATTGCTGCTGAAGAAGCTGCACGCAAAGCGATGGATCACGGTGTGAAGAATGTTTCAGTGCTGATTAAAGGACCAGGTTCGGGTCGTGAATCTGCATTGCGTGCAATTGCTGCGGTTGGTTTGAATGTGGTTGCTATTCGTGATGTTACACCCATTCCGCATAATGGTTGTCGCCCTCCGAAGCGACGCCGGGTTTAGGAGTTTAGAAGATGGCTCGTTATTTAGATGCTAAGTGCCGCTTATGTCGTCGTGAAGGTGAAAAATTATACTTAAAGGGTGGCAAATGCTATTCTGATAAGTGTCCAATTGAACGTCGCCCTTATGCACCAGGTATGCATGGTCAAGGACGTCGCGTTAAAGTATCAAACTATGGTATTCAGTTACGCGAAAAACAAAAAGTAAAACGTATTTACGGTTTGCAAGAAAAACAATTTTTACGTTATTTTAAAATTGCCGATAAAATGCCTGGCGTGACTGGCTTGAATTTATTGCAATTGTTGGAATCTCGTTTGGATAATGTGGTATATCGCATGGGCTTGGCAGCTTCCCGTACAGAAGCACGTCAAATTGTTCGCCATAAATTGGTATCAGTGAAGGGACGTATTTTGAATATTCCTTCCTACCGTGTGCGTCTTGGTGACCAAATTGCCATTGTTGATGCAGCAAAAGAACATTTGCGTATTAAGTCTGCAAGTGAAAGCGCAGGTCAACGTGGTTTGCCTGAATGGTTAGATATGGATTTAACAACGTTCGCAGGTGTATATCGTGAATTGCCAACGCGTGATCAATTGGATCCGAATATTCGTGAACAGTTGATTGTTGAATTGTACTCCAAATAATTAGTGAGGTTGAGTTTATGGAATTGATTAAGCCACGTTCAATCTCGCTTGAAGAGATTGTTCCCGGACGTTCTGCAAAGATTACTTTTGAACCGTTAGAGCGCGGTTATGGAACGACTCTTGGTAATAGTTTGCGCCGTATGCTTTTATCATCCTTGCCAGGATCTGCGGTTACATCGGTTTGTTTTGAAGGTGTGACGCATGAGTTTGATACAATCAAAGGTGTTCGTGAAGATGTGATGGATATCATGTTGGCAATGAAAGAAATTGATATTGCTATGGATAATGATGAAGCTGAGCGGGTGAACTTATCCTTCTCTGGTGAAGGCGTTGTGACTGCGGGTGATATTGATTGCCCTACAGGTGTGCGCATTCTTAATCCAGAGCTTGTATTAGCACATTTAAATGCCGACGCTGTATTGAATTTTGAAGCCATTGTAGAAAAAGGTCTTGGTTATGATCCTGCACAAGAACGATCAGATGATGATCGTCCTTTGGGATTTTTAATGCTTGATGCTTCTTATTCACCAGTTCGTCGTGTTGCAACACGTGTTGAAAATGCGCGTGTAAGTCAAAAAACGAATTATGATAAGTTAATTCTTGAAGTGGAAACGAATGGATCGATTGCACCAGAAGATGCGATTGGAAAAGCGGCAGAAATCATTCAAGATCAATTGGTTGTTTTTTCTGATTTTACAGCACTTGAAACAGTACCTTCTGAAGAAGTTGTTGATGAAGGTATTGAAGATGTATTATCACAGCCGATTGATTACTTAGATTTATCAGTACGTTCAATGAATTGTTTGAAGAGTGATGATATTTTCCGTGTTGGTGATTTGGTTCTCAGGACTGAGCAAGAAATGTTGCGTACCCCTAATTTTGGTCGTAAGTCCTTGAATGAGATTAAAGAAGTATTGGAAAATATGGATCTGTCTTTAGGCATGGAGTTAGAGAACTGGCCACCACAAGAAGACGAATCTATCGAAGCTTAATGCTTTATTTAGATATTTAAGAGGAAATACCGATGAGACATCGTAAACATCATGGCGGTTTAAACCGTCCTACAGGTCACCGTCGTGCATTACTTGCTAATTTAGCAACAGCACTGATTACCCATGGTCGTATTGAAACAACAGAACCAAAAGCACGTGCTATGCGTCCTTATGTTGAGAAGTTAATTACACTTGCTAAACGTGGTGACTTACATTCACGTCGTCAGGTTCTGGCAAAGTTAAAACATCGTCCAATCGTTGACCGTTTGTTTGATGATATTGCAAAAGCATCTGCAGAACGCTGTGGTGGTTATACACGCATGGTGAAAACAGGTTTTCGTAATGGTGATGCTGCACCAATGGCTGTTGTTGAACTAGTGGATCAAGCCATTGAGGTTGAATCTTTACAAGAAGCTTAATTTCTTTATAGATATTGAAATAAAAAAAGGTCGCACTTGTTGCGGCCTTTTTTTGTTTTAGACTTAGATAGGGTGACTATAATGCTTATGAAACATGGAATGTTGTTATTTAAAATTATATTAACCTTGTCCTTATTATATGCGGTTTTTTATTATGTAGATGTGCAGAAGGTCTGGAAGCAGATGCTGGCTATCAATCCGTGGTATTTACTGGCATCCTGGTTATGTATTGTTGTTGGTTATATATTATGTGGTTTGCGTTGGGCTTGGATGGCTCAAGGTTTGGGTATTCATATTTCACATAAACGGAAAATTCGGCTGTATTTTTTAGGCATGTTTACAAGTTTATTTTTACCTTCAACCATTGGTGGTGATGTGGTACGAGGCGTTTTATTGGCGAAGGGTGAAGGTCGTCAAGGTTTGGGTTTACTGGCAGCTGCAAGTGTTATTTTAGATCGTTTAAATGGTATGTATGCCTTAATTGTTTTATTAACGATTTCGATGCTCTTTTTTTCATGGCCTATGGCATGGTGGGTGAGCTGGCTATTATTATTAGTCACTATGTGGATTGGATTATTATTATATCCTTGGATTCATACCCATTTACCTGAATTTTTTCATAAAATAAAGGAACTTCCGTTGAATAGCCGCATGTTCCAAGCTATGTGGTGGAAAAGTTTACCCATATCGTTTGTGTTTCAAGTGATGGTTGTTCAAGCCCATTTCTTTTTAGCGATGGGAGTTGGTTTGGAGATGAACTGGGCTGAGATTTCAATTATGGTTGGTTTGGTGGCTTTGCTTGCAACATTACCTATTTCTCTGAATGGGTTTGGTATTCGTGAAGCTGGTTATGTTGGTTTTGCAGTGTATTTTGGGGGGAACTCTGAAAGTGCGACTGCTATGGCAGCACTTTGGGTTATTGTATTAAGTTTAGCCGCACTTCCAGGAGCTTTTATTTTATGGCGTTTAGGTGGTCTCAAAGCTTTGAAATAGTTATGTTGAACTTTTATTGCTGAGGCGTTTAGCTGTATATTGCGCACGCTTATGAATATAAGTTTCCAAACGTTTGAATGTTTCTGGATGATTGTTTTTAATGTATAGCATAGTTTGATGGTCCAATGGAAAAATATCCAAGTCGGAGGAGGCAATAGCTGAGTAAGCTGAAGTCTTACCTTGATTTAAAGTGAGTTCTCCAATGACATCATGATCACGACGTATTTCGATCAAATGTTCTCTTCCTGAATGATCGCTATGATAAATATCAACGCTTCCAGATAAAATAAGTAGAATACCTTTATTCTCTTCGTGTTGAATGGTTAATTGGCTATCGACAGGCATGAATATTGTTTTCAAATCTTTAGAAAATTGAAGACGTAAATCTTGGGGTAACTTCTGAAAAATAGGATGCTTAAATAAAAAACTATTGAGCATACGTTGTGAAAGAAGACTTTGTAAGCGGCTTTTAAACGCTTGATCCGCTTCGATAACTTGATGAACTGCAGCAGCACTGATGCAAATAATTTCACAGGTTTCATTGGTATAAACGGAAGCATAGCGCGGTTTCTTTCTTAGAATAGAAAACTCACCAAAAACATTTCCAGTATTTAGCTTGGCGATAATATCACGTTGTTGACCATGATCGTTGATAATGGATACACAGCCTTTACGAATAAAATACAAGTCACGAGGATTATCACCCTTATGCAGTGTTTCAACCCCTTGATCAACTTCCAAAAGTCGACTGGAGCCATTTAATATACGCATATTTAACGGGCTTAAACCTTTTAAAATAGGGAACTCATCTTCAGAAAGTAAGCTTCTGGTAACAATGTTGATATTGGATAATTCTAAAAAATCGCTCATGTTAGCTGCCTGCCTTACAATGGAATTGGGGTGATATGCTGCATTGATCTAACCTTTATAGCAGTGATCATTCTCACCCAGTCTTGGCTTGTTCATGATTCGAATATGATCAGTCAATTTCAAGGGTACGTTCATGTTGGGTTAAGTTATCGCAACCGTGCTTTTGAACAACCACCATATCTTCCAAACGTATGCCCCCAAGGTTGGGGTAATACAAACCGGGTTCGACGGTAACGACTTGCTTGCATTGTAAAACATCATCCGATAAGGATACACGAGGAGCTTCATGAATGTCTAAACCAACGCCATGTCCTGTTCCATGAAAGAAACCTTGTTGTTGTCCATTTTTGATGCCAGTTGGGAAACCTTGTTGCTCAAAGTGATTTAGAATACTCTGGTGAATATCACGTGTCTTTGCACCACTACAAACCTGTTGCAAGCCAATATCTTGCCCTTCTAAAACGGTTTGGTACATCTTTTTAATATCTGTTGAGGCTTTGCCTTTGACATAACTGCGTGTCATATCTCCCCAATAGCCAGAATCCAGAAGACGAGGGAAAATATCAATAATAATGGGTTCGTTAGCATAGATAAAACCTGAGCCTATATTGTGAGGGTCACAAGCTTGTTGACCACACGCAACAATGGTATGAGAAGGCATCGCACCTTGGGCAATCAAGAATGTTTCAATGGCAGCTCGAACATGTTTGGCTTCTACTTTTTGTTGTGCATCATCAGGATGACGTAAAATTTTATCCGAACCAATACTGCAAGCAGCAAGAAATTGTTCAGCTTGCATCATCGAGTGTTTGGTGAGTTTTTCGGCATGCGTTAAATGAAGGATTTCTGATTCATCTTTGATGGCACGTTGAGGAAAAAGCGTTCCCTGTTGTGCGCTAACGTGAAATCCAATGTCTCGAAGTGTATCGGCATACATCAATGGAAATTCACCGGGGACAATCACATGGGATACATGATGAGCTTGTAAAAAGGCAGCTGCAATGCTTGCCAAGGAAGCTTGCCAACCTTGTTCATGCGCTTGCTTGCGCCACGCTGTATCCACATGCGTATGGTCAAAACTGGATTCTTTTTGAGCACGTCCAATTTCCAAAGGTGATAATAAACCATGCCATGTTGTGCCACCATTTTCTTGCAAGCCAATAGCAATAAAGGCATCGGGCACAAATATTTTAGAAATATACAGCATATCTGCATGATGTTCCGAATCAGAAATAAGCAATTGTGCAGTGGTCATAAAAATCCTTTGTATGTGATGAAATACATGATTGTTGGCGAACTTTAGGTGTTTTCAATGAAATCAGCTAACTTAATTTGAGAAAGTTGCTTTTGTTGTTGTTCTGCAAGCCTTTGATAGGTCTGTTTTAATGAAAGATGCCAAGGAAGGATAGTATCTTTCGGCAGAGTTAGTGATTGAGGGTAAACAATATCGTGAATCATTTGCCATGTAATCTTTTGTGCATCCATGCCCAATTGCCAATGACTGGATGGGTTGTCGTCTACAGAGATACATTGTAATAAATGATGCTGTTGGAGCAGCTTGAAATAGGGCATGATATTGGATTCATCGACGTGTAAATGTTTGGCAATATCAGCGGCTTGAATCGATGTGCCTGACTGAAAAGCTAAGGCTGCTTGATATAGAATATGATGAAAATACACGAGTTGTTGAGATGATGTTGTTTTTTTATCGCCATCAGAGGTCTTGGCTTGCTGTAAACAAACATTGATTTCAGCTCCCATCAAGATAATCACCCATGTAATATAAATCCAGAGAAGAAATACAGGTAAGGTTCCCAGTGTGCCATATAGTTTTTCATAGTCAGCGAACTTTGTAATGTAAAAGGCAAAGCCCAATTTTCCTGCTTCAAAAAAAGCACCCGCAACACAAGCTGCGACCATCGCATGACGTAAACGCACGGAAGTATTGGGCAAGGCGATGTATAAAGTGGTCATGGCTAAGGATGAAATCACCCAAGGGATGAGAAAGGGAATGTGATGAAACATCGATGTTTGATTGCTTACATCATGAATGATGGGTAAGGCTGCGAAATACGACGTGATGGATATGGATAAGCCTAACAATAGTGGGGAGAGGGTGATTAAAGACCAAAAGGTTATGAAACGAGAGAGATGGCTTCGTTTTGTTTGAAGTCGCCAAATATCGTTAAATGCTTCTTCCATGGTGGTGAGTAGAGCTGTAATGGTAATCAATAAGCCTAAAATACCAAATACAGATAAACTGGTTGATTTTCCCGATAAGCTGTTCAGATAGCCTAAGACCATGTGTTGACTGGTTGGAACAAGGTAGTTCACCAGTGAGTCTTGGATGCGTTGCGCAAGATGATCAAAATCCTGAAAACTAGCGAAAATAGAAAAGGCAAGGACAGTTAAAGGTACGATGGCAAGCAAGGTGGCGTAGGCAAGCGAAGATGCTCGTTGAAGGCAATGATCATGCATAAATTTTGTATAGATACGTTGAATGAATAAGAATAGATAGTGGATGTTGAATTGCTGTTTGAGGCGCTGATTCATGGGGTGATTTCCTTTGCCAATGAACGTCATGTGGCATGTGATTGGTAAACTGTTTACTTTTTGACATCTCAAATAATCATGTTTCTAAGCTTATACTTGCGTGTCGAGAATGATGCGTCATAATTTTGACTTTTTCACACTATATTAACAAATAGGTGATACCGAATGGGGGGGTAATATTGACGTGAAGCAAACTGCTTATGTGTTGCTAGTGGACGATAATGAAGATATTCGCTCGACCATTCAAGAAACGCTTGAAAGTGCTAATTATCATGTGACCACGGCGATTAACGCTATGCGCGCACGAGAAGCCATGGAGCATGGTCGTTTTGATGGTGTTGTTTTAGATATTTGTTTACCTGATGGTAGTGGTATTGATTTGCTAAAAGAATTTCGAGCGGCTGCACCCAATATGGGAATTGTATTGATGACTGGATTTTCTGAAGTCGAGACGGCAGTCGAAGCTGTACGTTTGGGCGCAGATGATTTTCTGAAAAAACCTTTTGACCTTGATGAATTATTACTACGTCTTGAAAAAGTTCTGAAAAAACGTGCCGAATCTGCTGAACACCATTTATTAAAACAAAAAGTGAAAGCCGAACATAGTTCGCTTTCATTGATTGGTCAGTGTCCTAATGTTTGTAAATTGCGTGAAATGGCACGTTTATTGGGTGATTCTGATAGTACAGTGTTAATCACGGGAGAGTCGGGTACAGGTAAAGAAGTCATTGCCAATCTTCTGCATCAATCTGGCAGCCGATCATCAAAACCTTTTGTGTCGATCAATTGCGGTGCTATTCCTGAAGAATTATTAGAATCAGAACTTTTTGGACATGTGAAAGGTGCGTTCACGGGGGCGATTAGGGCTAGACCAGGACGCTTTGATGTAGCCAATGGTGGCACGATTTTTTTAGATGAAATTGGTGATATGAGTGCTAAATTACAAGTGAAGTTATTGCGTGTATTGCAAGAGCGTTGCTTTGAACCTGTCGGAAGCCAACAAAGTGTGCATGTTGATGTTCGGGTGATTGCGGCAACACATCGCAATTTAGAACAAGAAATTGAGCGTGGAAATTTTCGCCAAGATTTATTTTATCGTTTGAATGTCATTCCTTTGGAACTACCATCTTTACATGAACGTGGTGATGATGTTTTATTATTGGCGAGTCATTTTATGGCGTTATTCAATGAGAAAAAAGGTGCAACGCTAACAGGTATGGATGAGCAAGTTCAGGCATCTTTTTTAAGTTATACTTGGCCAGGTAATGTGCGAGAATTACAAAATTTAATTGAACGAGTGGCAACGTTAAAACGGAATGGTGAAATTACTTTAGTCGATTTACCGTCACGCATGTTGAATGAAGGTCAGCGTGCGATGCAAAGTTTCCGTATTCAAATTGAAGATCACGATAGCCTTGATTTTAAAGGTATTGTGGATGAGTTCGAGAGTCATTTGATTATGTTGGCTTTAGAGCGTTTTAAGTGGAATAAAAATCAAGCAGCTAAATTTTTATCCATGAACCGCACGACATTGGTTGAAAAAATCAAGAAAAAAGGTTTGGTAGCGTCCGTTAATTAAATACGGACGATGATCGGATAAGCCAAATTTCGGCATGACTTTTGCGGAGGAGGCTTTATGTGGTATAAAATTCCCTTCCTACTGTTGATTTGTTTGATGATCTCATTACCTGCGCAAGCGAGTAATCGGGTGCATGGCGTACGTGTATTTTTAAATAATGGCGATCCTGATCAAGCGATTTTGACTGCACATTCCTTGTTAGAGGATACATCTATTTCGCAGGATGAACGCTTTGATTTATTGTCATTGTTGGGATACGCCGAAGAAATGAAAGCCCAAGCCAAGCATTATGAAAATGTTAAAAAAGCAGTCAAAGCTTTGCAGAATTTAGAAAAGGCATTTCCACAGCGGGTACATAAAGCCCCCTTACATTGGCGAATCATCTGGCTACATTGGAAACATGGTGATGATAAAGTTGCCTTACATATGGCGAGTACATTGCGCTCTAATTATCCAAAACGTCCTGAAGCTATGCAGGCTGCCATGTTGATGGCGCGTATTTATATTCGACAACATAAGTTTGATGAAGCACGCTCAAATTTAATGCATTATGGATTAGGTGCGAATAAAGGCAGTCGTGAAGAAGCATTAACGCAAGCATGGATTGCGGTGGTGGATGCTGCAGAAAAACGTTATTCGGTAGCGGTTCAACAATTAAATCGTGTTGATCATGATTTTCCAAGTGTGATTAAGGATGATGAACAAGTCTTTGCTGTGTATATCCAAGCGTTGAATAGTGTTGGACAATACTCAAAAGCCTTGATGAAGGCGGAAGTGTTTCTCAATACTTATCTTGAAGGGGAATCATTGGTCAAGATTCGCCTTTTACGTGCAGATTTATGGGCGATGTTAAAAAGTGTTCCTGAGTCACGTATTGAACGTGAATATGATATTTTAGCAGAGCAAGAGGCTGAAACAACGATTGGTAAGCAAGCATTTATGCGAAAATTGATGGTGCAACATGCCAAAAGTCAGACCTATTATGATTTAAAACCCGTCATTATTGCTTTGAAACGTATTGCTAGTCGCAATCAATTATCACCTGTAGAAAATGAAGCATTGTATGATTTGGGATTGTTGTGGCAACGCTTGAGTCATAGCGATCCTAAGCATGCACCTAAACAAGCAATAATGGCGAGTTTGGATGCTTTTGCACGCGTCGCTAAGTCTGATATTGCTGATTTTCGTGTGCTATCTCATCGCGCAGGTTCGGCATTATTTAATCAACGTTTGGATAGTGATGCTAAAAAAGAAAGCTGGCAAAAAGTGATTGCCTTATGGGAACGTTATCCATCATTGAGGCAAAATGATGCAGTCGTCAAAGAGCGTTCTTTTGATGTTGCCCATGCTTTACGTATGTTGATGGATTACCAACAATCTGAAGAACTTCTGAACCGTTTGTATGATGATGCAGGCAATACTGTTTGGGGGCAGAAGGTGATGTTGGAGCGTGCAAAACTATGGATGGATCGTGGTGATATGGATGGTGTTGGGCGTATTTTAGCATGGTTAGATGCGCACGAATACACATTGTATCGCCCTGAAATGCTTCTTTTGGTCGCTCAGATGCAGTTAAACTTAGGTCATGCAACGGTGGCTTCACAGAGTTTATTGGGTGTGTCTGTCGATGATGTTACTGAAGAGGATCGCCTGCATTATTGGCAGATAAAAGCAGACATTAATGAAGCTTTGAAGTACTGGCATGTTGCTGCAAAAGCGTGGCGACAATATGGTCAGAGTAAAGGTGCTGATGTAGATGTCGCATTGATTCGAGAAGCCGATGATTTGTTTCAAGCCGAAAGTTATAAGCAGGCTCTCAAACTTTACCAACACGTGAAAAAAGAAAATCAAGATGCTGCCTGGCATTACCATGCTGCGATGAGTCGCTTGAAAATGGGAGCGTATGATATGGCTTTAGCTGAACTTGAAGCGTTAACACAGGATAAAGAGGCTGGGGTTTATGCTTCATTGGCATCGATGGAATTGGCAGATCGCAAAGCTTTGGAAATTTTGAAGGCTCGACAATGAATCAATCGCCTGTTTATTTAATTGATTTTCCTGTGGATGTGGATGCAGATATGCGTGTTCAATTGGGGCGTTTGCTACCAGATACAGCGGTGACTTCATATCAGCAACAAGATATTTTCATCTATGGTCAAGATGATTGGAAGGCGGAAGAGAATGCTGTTATTCTTCTTTGGGATAGTGTGATGGTGGTGTCATTGGTGCGCCGTTTGTTTGGACAGCAACCGCAAGCGAATATTGTAGTATTGGCGGCATTGGGCGATCCTGAACGCGGTAGTGATGTGATGGCATTGGGCGCAATGGACTATCGCATACTGCCTTGTCCTGATGAAGTGATGGGGATTTATGTGCGTAAGGCAGGGCATCAAGCGGAACTTACACGACAAGCCGAAATACAACGGCAAGGCAGTGATTTATTTATTACCCAAGATGTTGATACGCGCCGATTATTGGATCAAGTGGCCTTGGTTGCACCCAGTCAGGCATCGGTATTGGTAGTGGGAGAATCAGGAACAGGTAAAGAGCGTCTCTCTCGTTATGTTCATCAATGTTCCAATCGACGTGAACGTGCTTTTGTTGCCATCAATTGTGCGGCCATTCCTGATGGTATGTTGGAATCTGAGTTGTTTGGTCATGAAAAAGGATCTTTTACAGGTGCTGTAGAATCACGCCCTGGTAAATTTGAAATCGCTCATGAAGGAACCTTGTTGTTGGATGAAATCACTGAAATGCCCTTGCATTTACAAGCCAAATTGCTGCGTGTATTGCAAGAAGGTGAAGTGGATCGCTTGGGTGGTCGTAAACCTGTGAAAGTGGATGTCCGTGTGATTGCAACCAGTAATCGAAATATTGAGAAGGCGGTTGCCGAGGGTGCTTTTAGGCAGGATTTATTTTATCGCTTGAATGTAGTGACCATCCAACTGCCACCGTTATGTCAACGTTTGGTAGATATTGAGCCATTAGCGGATCATTTTTTACAAAAGTTTTCAGATATGTATCACAAACCTGCACCTAAAATACCCAATTCTGTGCTGAAAAGTCTTCAGGAATATGCGTGGCCGGGCAATGTGCGTGAATTGGAAAACTGCATGCATCGCGCTTTTTTAATGAGCTTGGATGATTCCTTACATGCTGAGCATTTGGGTTTTTCTTCGAGTGTGCAAGTGCAACAAAAAGAGGAAGTTTCTGCCGCTATGGATGTGGAAGCGGGCATGACTATTCGAGATATGGAACGCGTCCTTATTGAGCAAACATTGAAGCATGTTCAAGGTAATCGTACAGAAGCAGCCAAATTATTGGGGATTAGTATCCGCACCTTACGCAATAAGTTGAATGATTATAAGAGTGGCACTCCCCTTGCTTTAGCATCATAAACAATGCTTTAAGTATTTGCTTGATTATTTCCGTCATAAAGTTGACAGAAAAAGGCTGAATACGTGTTGAAGGAGGAAGTGATGGCTCAAACTTTATTTGGTGCAAGTTTTTTACGTTTAGAATCAGCCATCACTGCCAGAGAACAAGCGCAGACTGTTTATGCTTCTAACATCGCCAATGCCGATACGCCTAATTATAAGGCTGATACACGAAGTTTTGCAGATTTTTTTGCTGAAAAAAGTGCAGGTGTATCAGGACATTTAACACGTACAGATCCTCGTCATTTGGATATATCATCCTCATCATCAAGTGTGTTTGGTGGCGTATTTCATCGTCATGAAAATGCTTTAAGGATGGATGGTAATACCGTAGATACACGGAAAGAAATGACCAATATGGCAAAAAATCAAATGATGCATGAGTTAAATGTGCAAATTATCAAAGGTCGCCTAACGGGTATGGCGAATGTGATTAAAGCAGGGAGTCGTTGATGCCTAATAGTATTTTCTCCTCAATGAATATTAGTGCTGCTGGTATGGCGGCACAACGTGCGCGTTTGGATGTGGTGGCTGAAAATATTGCCAATGCTGAATCGACACGAACAAAAGCAGGCGGACCTTATCGTCGTCGGCAAGTTATTTTTCAAACGATTCCCACATCAGGTCAAGCCTCTTTTGGGGCGGTGTTCCAAAGCACCATGAAAAGTCAATCGAGTTTTCAATCTGTTCATGTATCAAAAGTGATTGAGGATCAAACGCCGTTTCGTGAAGTATATGACCCATCTCACCCTGATGCTGATGCAAAAGGTATGGTGAAAATGCCGAATGTGAACACTGTGAAAGAAATGGTGGACATGAATTCTGCTGCACGTGGATTTGAATCCAATGTTACGGTCATGCAAGCATCCAAACGGATGTTTTTAAAATCACTTGAGTTATTGCGTTAAGATCGCTTAATCCTGAAGGAGTTTAGATATGAATATTCAAGGTCTCTTAAATACCAATGTATTACAGCCTGAAAAACCCCAAAAGCTTGCACAAAGTGGCGATTTTAGTGCGCTGCTTAAACATTATGTATCGGATATAAATCATACCTCAAAAGCTGCGAGTAAAGCTGCGGAAAAGCTTGCTGTGACAGGTGTTGGTAGTCCTGCGGAAACCATGATTGCTCTGAAGAAAGCAGGTTTATCCTTTCAATTATTGGTTGCTGCACGTGGTAAAGTGGTAGACGCTTACCGTGAAGTGATGCGTATGCAGATTTAGGTTTGATTGGGTTGATGATGTATGTTGTTTAGGAGAGATGTATGGCTGATGTACCGCTAAATCAAGCTTCGCCACAATTAGGTGAGGAAGGAATGGAAATGCAAAATCCGCCTGTGGATGTGAGTACATCCACGAAAATTCAACAGATGCTGATGGAAAACCGTCGTTTATTGATGTTGGTTGCAGGAACATTGATGTTGATAGGCTTTTTAAGTCTCGTTTTGTGGTCTTCTGAAACACCTTATCGACCTGTATATACAGGTATGAATGAAAAAGATGCTGCTGCGATTGTTGAAATTTTACAGAAAGAACATATTCCTTATAAATTAGAAGGTGCTGGAACGGTCTTAGTTCCTAAAGAACAGGTCTATGTGGCGCGTTTAAAGCTTGCCAGTGAAGATGTAATGCCGGGTGTAGGAACTGGTTTTGAAATTTTTGACCGTGCCAGTGAATTTGGTGTGAGTGATTTTACACAAAAAATTAATTTACAACGTGCATTGCAAGGTGAGTTGGCACGTACGATTGAAGTGTTACCTCAAATTACAGCAGCACGCGTGCATTTGGTGATGCCTAAAACCTCTGCTTTTGCTGAACGTGATCGAAAAGCGAGTGCATCGGTGATGTTGCAAATGATGGGAGGGCGGCACTTGCCTCCAGCCAATGTGATTGCTATTCAAAATCTCGTTGCAGCGAGTATTCCAGAGTTAGATAAATCAGATGTTACGGTCGTGGATTCGTCAGGTAATTTGTTGACGAGTAAAGATCAAGCGCAAGGTATGGCGCAAGGTCAAACCATGGAAAGCTATCAAACGGGTTTGGAAAAACGTTTGGGCGTACGCTTGAAAACCATGCTTGAGCAAGTGGTGGGAGCAGGGCAAGCCGTGGTTCGTATTTCGGCATCCATTACACGAGAGTATGTTGAGAAAAACAGTAAGCGTTACAATCCTGATGAACAGGTGTTGCGTAGTCAGAAGACCAATGAAGAAAAACGCAATTCTACGCAAGGGCTACCGCAAGGCGTGCCCGGTGTGGCTTCCAATACACCGGGGCAAAACCCTCAAGCCAATACTGCCAAAGCAGCGGGAGAAACGGCAAGCAAGCGTGAAGTGGTGAATAATTATGAAATCAGCAATACCACTGAGCATAAAGTGATTCCTTTTGGAAATATCAAACGTTTGTCTGTGGCAGTGATTGTAGGCGGTAGCTTTAAGGTTGCAGATGATGGTAGTAAAACATTTGTACCACGCACTAAAAAAGAGTTGAAGAGCTTGAGATTGTTGGTGCAACGCGCAGTTGGTTACGATGAGGATCGTGGCGATACAGTGGAATTACAAAGTATGCCGTTATTGGATTTCTCCAATCATGATGATGAAGATGCTTTGAAAGCAGAAGAAAATAAGGCGTTTTATTTTGAAATAGGGCGTTATGCCTTGGCAGCTTTGGCACTGTTCTTTATTGCTTGGTTCTTGTTGCGCCCTTTGGCGCGTCGTTTAACCCCTGAACCTAAAGAAACCTTAAATAATGCTGGCGTATTGGGTGGTAATGCTGGGAAATTAACGGCTGAAATGAGTCAAATTGATAAGGCACGTCTCGCTGTAAGCAATGATCCAGAACGAGCTGAAAAAGTATTGCGTGAATGGGTAGGAACAACCTCATGAACCGAAATGAAAAAGAGTTAACGGGGGATGATAAAGCGGCCATTTTATTGTTCGCTTTAGGTCCTGAAGTTGCGGCTCCCTTGGTTCAAAATATGGATGATACAACCATGATTCGTTTGGCACGGCGTATGGAAAATTTGGGAAAAATTGAAAGTGGTGTTTTAACCAAGGTTTTGGACGAATATTTAAAGTTGCATGAATCGGATGATCCTATGATGCATTCATCACGTAAAGATGTGGTTGCGCTGTTAAATTTAGCCGTGGAAAAAGAGCGTGCTGATATGATTATGGGTGATATTAGTAAACCAAGGAAACTGACTGTTTGGGAAAAATTATCACGCATTAAACCTTCCATGATTGCGACTTACATTGAAGATGAACATCCTCAGACGGTGGCACTTATTTTGGGTAATTTGGATACTTCTGTGGCAAGTCATGTGATTGCTATTTTGCCAGATGATATGCAAATGTCTGTGGTCATGCGCATGTCAAAAATTGAGACCGTACCGCAAGAGTTGGTCAATGATATTGAAGAGACCTTAGAGAAAGAGCTGGCTGAAGCGACGGGTGATACAGGCATTAGTTTTGATGGCATGGTCAGTGTTGTCGAAATCCTGAAATCGTTGGATAAAGATGTATCGAAGATGATTTTGGAAAAATTGGAAGAGCAAGATCAAGAATTATATTCACAAGTGGATAAATTATTATTGGTTTTTGAAGATTTACTGGAACTTACTGCCAAAGATATTCAAACAATTCTAAAACATATTTCATCCGATGATTTGGTGAAAGCTTTGAAAGGAGCACCCGATGAACTGGCTGAAAGTTTCTTTTATAATATGTCACAACGAGCAGCTGAAATCATGCGAGAAGACATGCAAGTGATGGGACCTATGAAGTTATCGGATGTGGAAGAAGCGCAACAAAATATTCTGCAATCAGTGCGTAAATTGGATGAAGACGGTTCGATTAGTTTGGGTGGTGGCGATGATATGTTGTAAACAGAAAAAACATGTGATATTGAGTCAAGTTAAGGGGTTGCTATGGCATTAGATCGTTTGCCTACGATTGAAGATAACGGGCTTTATCAGCGAAGAACACCAGCGCCTTTTCTTCAGCTTGATAAGCAGACTGGAGCGCAGACTCCTTTTATTCGGTCGGGTGAGCAGACAGAGCCAGCACCTTTAAATATGTCTCAAGAGATTACTAGTTCACCGCCTGAACTTAATGAAGAACAGCAACGTATGCAGGAATTAGACCGTATGTTGCAAGAGGCAAAAAGTCGGGCGGATATTGTTGAACGAGAAGCCTATGATAAGGCTTATGCCGCAGGCGAAAAATCAGGCATGGCACTGGGTGAGAAACGCGCAGAACAAACCTTGGAACAAATGAACCAGTTGTTAAAACAGGCCGATATGCAGTTGGCGAGTTTGGATTACATGTGTCGCGAAGCTATTTTGGATATTTCTGAATCAGTGGTGTTACATCTGTTGGGTGAAATAGGCGAGGATAAACATGCTTTATTGATGAAAGCCGTTGAACGTGCTGCATTTCAATTCCCTGATTTGTCTGAATTGATTGTACTGTTGAATCCCAATGATGTGCAAAATTTTGAATCACTCTTGTCAGACAGCGTATTGGCGAGGTCGCGTATTCGAGGACAAGCTGATATTGAAGAAGGAAGTTGTCGTTTGATGTCCAATCATCAGGATGTATTGATTCATCCTCATCAGGCGTTGCGTGAAAGTTTTCATGTCTTGCGGCAACAAATCTCAGCTTAAATCATGGCGATGAATGAATCTTTTTCTCAATCTATATGGGGACAATCATCACGTCGTCAAATTATTGACGGATTAAAACAATACCCACCTTATCCCTTGCGAGGGCGGGTTCATAAAGTCTTAGGTCCGATGCTTGAGGCAACAGGTTTGACATGCAGCGTGGGGAATAGTTGTGATATTCATTGTTCTGTGGGGCATACCTTGGAAGCTGAGGTGGTTGGTTTTCGTGATGACCGAAGCCTATTGATGCCCGTCGGAACCACGCGAGGCATTGCACCCGGTGATGCGGTATCGGCGCGTTTGACCGCACCTCATATTCAAGTGGATGAGTCCCTTATGGGTCGTGTTTTGGATGGTCAAGGAGGTGCGATGGATGGACAAACTTTGATTCCTTCAGGACGTTTGTACCCCTTGCATGGCACATCGTTGAATCCGTATGAACGTCATACCATTGAAAGCCCAATGCAATTAGGTGTGCGTATGATGGATGCGTGTTTGCCAATGGGTTGGGGGCAACGCTTGGGTTTATTCGCAGGTGCAGGTGTTGGAAAAAGTATGCTGTTAGGCATGTTAGCAAGAAACTCAGATGCGGATGTCAATGTGATTGCGTTGGTGGGAGAACGTGGGCGTGAAGTCCGTGAATTTTTAGATATTTCATTGGGTGAAGAAGCATTGCAACGCAGTGTGGTGGTGGTGGCAACATCGGATACACCGCCTGTTGTGCGTGTCCGAGCAGCACTCTTGGCAACAACGATTGCAGAGGGTTTTCGTGACAAAGGAAAACGTGTGTTGCTGATGATGGATAGTTTAACCCGTTTTGCCCAAGCCCAACGTGAAATTGGCTTGATGTTGGGTGAACCACCTGCAAGCAAGGGTTACACACCTTCTTGTTTTACGGCATTGGCAGAGCTTTTAGAACGTGCTGGACCGGGTTTGAAATCTGCACCGCAACGGGGTGATATTAGTGGTTTATATACCGTACTCGTGGAAGGTGATGATTTATCCGCAGATCCCGTGGCAGATTCGGCGATGGCTATTTTAGATGGGCATGCAGTCTTGGAACGAAAGTTGGCGCAGCAAGGGCATTATCCTGCGATTAACTTACAACGAAGTATTAGCCGTTTAGAAAGTCAATTGAGTGATGTGGATGTTTTGCATGCGGCACGCTCCTTGCGTAAAGAATTATCATTGTATGAACGCATGGAGGATATGATTAACATGGGCGCGTATGAACAAGGAAGCAATCCTGAATTGGATAAAGTGATTGAGCATATGCCCCATATTCGCGCCTTTTTGCAGCAACAGCCTGAAGAGCGATGTCAACGCATTGAAGCTTTGCAACAATTATTATCGCTGACTCAGCCTAGCTCAGGGTTGTAAACTGTGGGTTTATCTCCTCATCAAGTGTTATCTCAATTGGCTGAACAGGAACGGGATCGTATTCAAACATCACTGCTTGAATTAGAGCGGCAACGGATGCTTTTAGAGCAAAAATCCAATGGGTTAAAAGAACACGGTCAACAATTGATGCAAGAACGAGATCAATTGTTACAAGAGAGCAGTACCAAGGCTTCGATGTTGATGATGTTGGGCGAGGCTATGCAAGAGCAATATATACGTTTGATGCAAGTAGGGCAGGGCTTGGATGAGGTTAAAGAGAAGGAAAGTGCCTTGCGTAAAGTTTGGATTGTTGCCAATCAGAAATGTGAAATTCATGAAAAGATGCAAAAAAAAGTAGAAAAGCAGGAAACACGAAAAAAAGAACACCGTACTCAGCAGCAAATGGACGATGTTTTTTCTGCTCGCTATGCCAGAGAGGTTAAACACTGATGAAACGTCGAGTTTTACCCATCATGTTGGTGGTACTGAGTGTGTTTATTGTTGGAAAAGTTGCCATCAATTGGATGCAGTATGATGGTGAAAAGGCGATGATTGCTGGGCAAAATACGGATGCTATGTTGGCGAATGAACCGTCAGTAGCCACGGCGGAAGATGAACAATTGGCGGGTGTAAAAGTCGCTGATAACAAGGCAACGGCATGGGGTGAATTGTGGGTTCCATCGGCAGAAGCTGCGGCATCGATGCCGATTGCGGAAGAATCAGGAAGTTCCAATCAAGATATGAAAGCCTTGCAGCAAGCACGTGTTCAAATTGCTGCGAAAGAAAAACAATTGAATGAACATTTGGATGCTTTGAATAAGGCGGATGCACGTGTTAAAAAGAGGATTAAAGAACTAGAAGACTTGGAAAGTAATATTCAAGATTTACTGGAACAAGAAAAAGCGGTTAAAAATAAAAAAATCAAACGTTTGACGGCTGTCTATGAAGGCATGAAAGCGGATAAAGCAGCCGCTGTGATTTCGCAGATGGAGTTGTCGACTGTCGTGAAAATGTTTTCTAAAATGGATGAAAAGAAAGTGGGTAAAATTTTATCTTTCTTGAGACCCAAACAAGCCATGATGATTAGCCAAGCGTTGACGCAAGGAATTGGAACATTACAAAAACGTTAAGCAATGAATGTCTAAAATACCTTGTTCTTTCTTGCGATGAACGCAGCTTGCGCCGCCTTCACCACCCACTGGTGGTTGAAAACTTCTAAATGATATCGCACTTCACATGCAGTGGAAAATCATCGGCAGGCAATCGTTCTGTTGGATGTTTTGTGTTCAATCAGTGCGACGGATACATATATACATGACATTTCAACAATTTGGCTTATCCAATGAATTACTTCGCGCAGTCGAAGATCAAGCTTATACCACCCCAACACCCGTACAAGCACAAGCAATTCCAGTGATTCTTGATGGCCATGATGTGCTGGCTGGCGCACAAACAGGAACTGGAAAAACAGCAGGGTTTACGCTCCCTATGCTGCATTTGATGCAACAAACACATGATAAACGCATGCGTAAACCTGCCATTCGTGCATTGGTGTTGACACCCACACGAGAGTTGGCGGCGCAAGTGGCTGAAAGTATTGCATTGTATGGTCGTTATTTACCATTGCGTTCATTGGTTATTTTTGGCGGTGTTGGTGCGAATCCGCAAATTCAGACATTACGTCGTGGTGTGGATATTTTGGTGGCAACACCGGGCAGACTGTTGGATTTAGCCAATCAAGGTGAAGTAAACTTATCTAAAGTCGAATTTTTTGTATTGGATGAAGCGGATCGCATGTTGGATATGGGTTTTATTCATGATATTCGTAAAGTCTTGAAGATGTTGCCTAAATCACGTCAGAACCTTCTTTTTTCGGCAACATTTTCCAACGAAATTAAGAAACTTGCGGCTAATTTTTTGCATCAGCCGAAATATGTTGAAGTTGCACGTAATGAAACGTCCCATCAAGTTACACAGGTCGTTCATCCTGTGAGTAAAAGTAAGAAGCGCGCATTGTTATCGCATTTGATCAAAGAAGGAAATTGGAATCAAGTGTTGATTTTTACCAAAACCAAACATGGAGCCAACCGTTTGACCACACAGTTGGAACAAGATGGTTTTACGGCTGCTGCCATTCATGGCAATAAGAGTCAAACAGCACGTACAAAGGCTTTGGCGGGTTTTAAGGCGAAACAAATTCAAATATTGGTGGCAACAGATATTGCAGCCAGAGGTTTGGATATTGATCAATTGCCTTGCGTTGTGAATTATGAGCTACCAAATGTTGCCGAAGATTATGTGCATCGTATTGGGCGTACAGGTCGGGCTGGCAATAAAGGTGATGCAGTATCTTTGTTGTCTGCGGATGATAAAAAATTATTGATTGGTATTGAACGTTTGATTAAGCAATCGATTCACAAGGTGTTGGTGGAAGGTTTTGTGCCCAGTGCTGAGGATGATGCAGCTGCGGAAGAAGAAGGTCGTCAAGCGCTTGCGAAACAACAGCAACGTCGTGGTGGTGGTCGAGGTAAATCCTCTGCACCGCGTAAGCGTCAGCCTAGAAGACGTTAAGATTCAGCATGTTTTAGCCTCACTGGAAACGATGGGGTGCTGTTAAAGAAAAAATAAAAAAAGTCTATATTTTGTTAGTTTAAGCAAATTTCGCTATGCTTCTTCGCCGAGATTTGAGATTGTGTTGAAGGGAGAGTACGACGATGGCAATGACATTGAATAATATTGTTGAGCAGGGGAAAAATGGTCCTGCCATGATGCCGATCATTCAAGGTGTAGGACGTGCAGCAATTGAAATTGCAGCCGTGTTGCGTGGGGCAGTATTTCGTGGAGCTTTGGGTCAAGCTGGTGGTGAAAACGTTCAGGGTGAGCAACAACAAGTCTTGGATGTATTGTCGGATGAAATTTTTCTAGAAGAAATGCGTGCGACTGGTTTTATTTGCGCTGTTGGTTCTGAAGAACAAGAAAATTTATTGATTATTGAAGAATATAGCCATGCGGATTATTTGGTATTGGTCGATCCATTGGATGGTTCTTCAAATTTAGATATTGATTGCCCCGTTGGTACTATTTTCTCGATTGTGAAACGTAAAAGTCCAAATGATCAATTGCCTGACGTATCGGATACATTGCAAGCAGGTCGGGATGTGTTGGCTGCGGGTTATGTTCTTTATGGTCCATCAACGATGTTGGTTTGTTCTGTTGGCGAAGGTGTAAATGGTTATACCTTTAACCCAAATACAGCTCGTTTTGAATCCAGTCATCCAAATATGACGATTCCTGCAACGGGTGGTTATTATTCTGTCAATGAATCCAACGCTGATAAGTGGGCGGATGATATGGGCAGTAAATTAGCCAATCTTAAAAAGGAAACAGGTTTAGGTATGCGCTATGTGGGTGCGATGGTGGCTGATATGCATCGTACCATTCTGAAAGGCGGCATCTTTTTATACCCTGCAGATTCAAAAAATGTCACAGGAAAGTTACGTTTGTTGTATGAAGCGATTCCCATGGGCTTTATCATGGAACAAGCAGGTGGAAAATCCATGAGTAGCGATGGTGTTGCTGTGCTGGATATTTTACCTGAAGCCTTGCATCAACGTGTGCCTGTTTATTTAGGTGCGAATGCAGCTGTGGATACATTGCTAGGTTAATTAAAATTAGAGTCTTGAGGCAGCATGTTCGATTCTAAGACTTTAGATATATATTTAAGGGAAATAGGTGTGAAGACACCTGTTTCCCTTCTTTTTTCTGCGCTTGAGCGAGAAAAAAATATTCAACAAGCTGTCAACAAGCCTATTGAAAAGCTTGTTGAAATAGAAAATTCCATCACGAATTTAGAAACATTGAAACAACAAGCGTTGGTGTGTGAACAGTGTAATTTAGCATCCATGCGATCTTGTGTGAGTTTTGGTTCGGGTGATAAACATGCAGATGTCTTACTAGTTGCTGATGTGCCACACCTTGATCATCATGCTCAAGATGATGTCTTTACAGGGGATGCTAGCTTATTATTGAATCAGATGTTGATGGCAATGGGACTGCAACGTGAGCAGGTTTATGTTACACCGATTATTCAATGTGCTACGCCCGATCATCGGGATCCGAATGAACAAGAATGGGAAGCATGTCAAACATGGTTGCAACAAAAAATTCACTGGATTCAACCGAAAGTAATTCTTTTAATGGGGCGCGTTGCTGCTCAAATGGTGCTTCAATCTGACAAGCCCTTGCATGATTTACGCGGTCAATGGCATGATTATCAAGATGTGCCTGTTCGTGTGTTGTATCATCCGCTTTACCTTTTACGCTCACCACGTCAAAAACAAGGGATGTGGGAGGATTTACTGGTGGTTCAGGAATGCTTGCGCTGATCAGCTTTGTTAATGCGAATACGCTGAACCCAATGATCTACGATACTTAAAATTTCCAAATGAAGCTGTTCAACGGCTAAGCTTACAAGGCTATCAGGCTGTTTACCCAAAATCTCAACCATCAAACCACCCACAGTGGTTGCACCTGTCTCAGGTAAATCACTATCTAATATTTGATTGATATCATGGACATTCGCAGTGGCAGTGACCACCAAAGAACCATCGGGTTGT